>NZ_VOQX01000178.1:0-3781 GCF_016643525.1 Pantoea sp. Morm
GTCAGGACACTTCACCGGCGTGGGCTGCTGAAATTGCGCATGACAGCGCGCTGCCTGAAACCGACTTTACCTGGCATCCGGTAGCGACAAAAGTCGGCAACGTTCACAATCAGGGGCCTGACATTATCCGGTGCATTAACGGCAGCTGACAGAGTCGTCAGACATCAGTGTATGACTGGCGCCGGCACGGCTACAGTTTATTTACCCCCTGGTGAATAAGGAGAAGATAATCCCGTACCGGCACCGGTTAATTTAGCACAGCGGCGCCCTGTCGCCATCGCCCGGTACGGCAGCGTCTGATTCGGCCCGCATCCAGATGGCCTGACGGGTCAGCCAGAATCCGGATGAATGAAACACAATCCCCAGTTGCTCAGCCAGCGTCTGCGTCACCGGCAGTCGCCCCGCCAGAAAAGCCCAGGCTATATCGCTGTCCAGCCCGCTGCGATCACACAGCTGCGTCACGGAGATATCATGCTCAGTCAGCAGATAAGCGAGAAAGCGTGCGGGAGAGGTATGGCCGTCCATAGATTACCCCGGGAGGTTATGAAGAGGTTTCGTCCAGATTAATGCGCTCCGTCCGGTCTGCACAACGGGTCCGGAAAAAAATACCTGCATTCAACTGCCAGAACCCAACGCTCGCCGCAGTCACGGCTGAGGCGTACCGCAGCTGCGCGAGGAACGAACAGCCGTGTCGAGGAAGCGTCACGTCACCGATGCCCGCAAAGACTGCTTACGCTCCGGTGCCGGTATTAGGAAAGAAAGATAAAGGAGCCCGACTGCGGAAAGCCAGGCTGCTGATGTACAGCCCGGAAACGCTTCCGTACGTTGCCCGGGCCCGGTATCAGCATAGATGCCCGATGAGTGTGCGGCGGAAAATATTTTTTCTCCGCTCTCAGCCACATAAATCCGTTTCCGGACGTATCTGCCGGACTGCCTCTTGCCAGATAAATGCCACTCAATAATACTGTACATATAAACAGTATTATCAGAGGAGGATTTTATGTACCAATTACATACAGCACCCACCCTAACTCCCGCAACGTCTGCCGGGAGTTTACAGTGAAACCGGCAGCGTACAGCCCCGGCCTGATGCTGCTCTGGCCCCCCATCTTTACGCCGCGTATACGGGTCCCGCTGTTCGCAGACCCGTGTGCCGCCGGATTCCCCTCCCCTGCACAGGACTACGTCGAGTCCGAGCTCGACCTGAACGAACTCTGCATCCGCCGGCGCGCCTCAACCTTCTTTGTGCGCGCCAGCGGCAGCAGCATGGAAGGACTGGGGTTGTATGACGGCGACGTTATGGTGGTTGACCGGGCCGAGGAGGCAGCGCACGGCGATGTCGTGATAGCGGAGGTCAACGGGGAGTTCACGGTCAAACGCCTGCAGCTGCACCCCCGCCTAGCCCTGCTGCCCATGAATCCGGCCTACTCCACCATTTACCCGGAGGAGCTGCAGCTGCTCGGCGTGGTCACCTGGTTCTTCAACAGCACGCGTGCGCGCCGGAGGTAACCATGCCCATGTTCGGACTGGCCGACGTGAATTCGTTTTACGCCAGCTGCGAGGCGCTGTTTCGCCCGGACCTGCGCGGTAAGCCGGTGGTGGTGCTCAGCAACAACGACGGCTGCGTGATTGCCCGCTCAGCGGGCGCGAAGCTTCTGGGCATTAAAATGGGCGCGCCATGGTTTCAGATAAAAAATGAAGTTTATTCTGAGAAAATAAATGTATTTAGCTCAAATTACGCCTTATACCATTCTATGTCGCAGAGGGTCATGACGGCCCTCGAGGAGTTGACGCCAAAGGTCGAGCAGTATTCGATTGATGAAATGTTCCTCGACATAACCGGCATTGATGGCTGCGAAGACCTTGAACATTTCGGCCGGCGCCTGCGCGCATACGTGCTGGCCACAACCGGTCTGACCGTGGGCGTCGGCATGGGTCCGACCAAAACGCTGGCCAAAAGCGCGCAGTGGGCGAGCAAAGAATGGAAGCAGTTTAAGGGCGTGCTGGCGCTGACCACGGGCAACCCGAAGCGGACCACCACGCTCCTGCAGAATCAGCCGGTAGAAGAAATCTGGGGCGTTGGCAGGCGTATCGCGAAAAAGCTGAACATCATGGGCATTGAAAATGCCCTGCAGCTGTCGCGCGCTCACCCTGCCCTCATCCGGAAAAACTTCAGCGTGGTGCTGGAGCGCACGGTGCGGGAGCTGAACGGCGAATCCTGCATTCCGCTCGAAGAGTTTGCGCCCGCAAAACAGCAGATCGTCTGCTCGCGATCGTTTGGCGAGCGCATCACGTCAAAAGTGGCCATGCAGCAGGCACTCTGTCAGTACGCGACGCGCGCGTCCGAAAAGCTACGCGGAGAGCGGCAGTTCTGCCGCCGCGTGGGCATTTTTATCCGCACCTCGCCTCACGCACCCGGGGAGGTGTTTTACGGCAACAGCGCCGGCGAGAACCTGAAGGTGCCCACCCAGGACACACGTGACGTCATTGAGGTGGCCATGCGCAGCCTGGACCGCATCTGGCTGGAGGGGCGCCGCTACATGAAGGCCGGGATCATGCTTGATGACTTCACGCCAAATGGCGTCAGCCAGCTGAATCTGTTCGACGAGGACGGCCCGCGGCGAAACAGCGCGCAGCTGATGAAAGTGCTGGACGGTATTAACCAGTCCGGGCTTGGCAACCTGTGGTTTGCGGGTCAGGGATTAAATACGGAATGGAAAATGAAACGGGAGATGTTGTCACCGGCATGGACCACGCGCTGGAGTGACATTCCCGTGGCGCACGTTAAATAGCCAGGCGCAGACAGCTAAAGCTGGAGCTGATGCCTGCCTTCACCCTGCCCTCTCAGGAAAATCAATACCAGAATTCATTCACAATATACAGAGGCTTGCCTAGTTTCTTACTGCTGAAATAACTACCGCGTGGCAACTTGTCACCACTTGAAAGTTGACGAATCCAGTCTTCAAAAGCAGGGAGACGCCGGCAGTACCACCCCTTTAACATGTCGGCTGACTGAGTAAACCCATGCAGGTTTACTCCATACCCGAGCGTCTGCTGCAATAGACCCTGTATTCCCATCTTTGTGCTTTTTTTTGCTGTATTCTTCAGCGTGAGTTGTTTTTCTTCCAGGTATCATTGGCCATGAATGCTGCACGCGACACGCAAGCGCCCCACAGCAGCTGCAGGCCGATTTTTATCAACTCGCTGGCGTGCGGCATGAAGAAGAGCGGCACGATAAATACCGCACTCAGCAGGAATCCCCATTCAGCAGCACTTTTTCTGTCTTTTCCATCAAGCTTTCTAAGCCCCATAAATCCCAAAATTAAATTGATCAGTCTGTTCATTGTGACCTTCAGATTCAGTGCCCCTAATATCTTCTCAAATGGCTTGCAACTTTATAGCCAGTAGATTAATCAGGGGATCGCTTTTAATCGTTCCTTTTCAGCCAGTCATCAACAAGGAGGTTGATTACGTCTGTTATAGAAGTACCTTTTCTGGCGCAAGCAGCCTTGAATCTTTGGTGCTTTTCCTCATCAAAATTGACGTTTACACGCTTAGCTTTTCCAGTCACAACTGGAGTGGTGACTACATTTTTAAGATCTCTGTTTTCACCAAAAGTCATTTTCTTATTACTGCTGCTATGAGCCTTTTCAAGCGCCATGTGACTCTCCACGGAAAGATTTCTCTGAGTATCTGAGTATCTGAGTATCTGAGTATCTGAGTATCTGAGTATCTGAGTATCTGAGTATCTGAGTATCTGAGTATCTGAGTATCTGAGTAT
>NZ_VOQX01000179.1:0-3695 GCF_016643525.1 Pantoea sp. Morm
TGGCGGCCACGGCGTAACGCATCAGGCGAAACGCCATGTGCCGGTCAGGCGTTGACTGGTGCTCGATCAGCACGTGGATGTAGCCGTCGCCGGCGGCGGTCTTCAGGCTGTAGAGCACGTCGCTGTAGAAAGCGCGCAGGTTTTCCTCCACAAAGCTGCCGGACTCGAGCTTCAGGGTGCTGAGGTCACAGACGGCGCGCAGCTCTGCCGGCAGGTGCAGCTCGATAAAGTCCCGGGCCGTATCGGGATGCGTCAGGAAAGCCTTGAAGGCCGCATCGTGGGGGACAGGCGTTGGCTTTTTCACCATGAGCTCCTTAAGTTCAGGCTGATGGCAGCGCCGGCAGGCCCAGCGCCGCGGCCAGTTCGTCCACGGACATGTCAACGTCGAACCACTTATCGTTAGACAGGACTACGCGGGCACTTTTGAGAACGCCTTCTTCCCGGATAAATGCGATCAGTTCTTTCTGTATCACCCAGGCCTTCCCTTTTCTGTCCCGTAAGGCAATGAGGTTAGCCGGCGAACAGGCTGTGGCCGCGTAGCTTTCTGAGGTGCTTCTGACGTTTGTATCAAACATAGCGGGGCTTTCCTTAACGTGTGATTATCATTTCTCTGCCGCACTGCTATGCGGATTCTTCGCTGTATTACGCGCTAGCCCGCCCTGCTTTCCTGGCACACCCGGATCAGTGTCCGCGCGGCATCGCGGAGCAGGGGCTTAAGCTCAGCGGGATAGCCGGCCGCCGGCGGATTTTTTCTGCACTCCTCACTGACCGGGCTGACCGCCCCGGCGACCGGGGCGCCGGAAAACCGCACCTCAGCAGAGAGCGGGCCGTGCTGTTCGCTCCCCGGTACCAGGCTGACCAGCAGCGCGCTGAGCGCGAACGCGACGGCCCTGATGGTACTCATCGTGCATCCTCACCGGCGCCTGCGGCCGGCGCGTCAGCATTGACCTGCACGCGAGAAGGCAGACCCGCGCGGACGCAGGCCTGATACCACTCAGCCACCTGCAGGGCGTCGGCAGGCAGCCAATGCAGGGCTCCACCCGGTAACTCGATCTGCAGGCAGGTGGTGCCGTCCAGACGCACCACGTAGGCCGCGCTGCGTACCAGGAAATCCTGGCCGTTCAGGCGGACATTCGCCGGGACGTCCGCTGCGCTCCCGGGCAGCGAGGTCAGCGCGCATACCGTAGATTCCCGCCGCGTCCTTTCCTGAGCGTTAACCTCGGCCTGCAGCAAGGGGGCCGCCTGGTCCCTGCCCGCATCGGTGAGCTCAACGGCCAGCTGCAGGTTTGGCGCCCGCAGCGTGCGCAGCCAGCCCGCGTCTTCCAGCCGGCGGCAGGAGGCGCGCAGGTTAGGCCCGTAAACCGGGACATCCGCGCCCTGCTCCAGCAGCCGCCCGAGGTCGCGGGTGGCCACAGGACCCGGCCGGTTTGCATCAAGGGCGGCCAGCACGACGAGGATCCGTCTCTGCAGCGGCGACGGGCGGCGGGTTTTTTCAGTGGACATCGGCAGCAGGCTCCCTGCCGTCTGTTTCCAGCCCGGCCAGCAGGCGAAGCTGGCGGTGATCGTCGGCATAGTCCTTGTCCGTTTCTTCCATGCCCTGAATGAGGGTGAGAAAGAGATCGATGGCCCCGACGCAGAGCCCCCTGTCAAATTCATCAGGGGGAGTACATCCGGCCGCGGCAAAGGTGTGCAGCATCGTCCGGGTGGTTTCCAGCAGCTGATCATAGGTAATGCTGAGCGTTAGGCCGGGGCTTCCCATAATGACTCCATGCGTGTGAATGACGGATAAGGATTCGTTATTGCTATGAAGAGTGATTTTCTCTTATCTGAATATTATCATATCAGATATGAATTTAGCGAATAATTACAATAATGACATCTCATCGTGTCATCACCTCCCTAAGATCCGGAAAAGGGTGGAACCGGATCTTTTCTACCATCGGGCGTTTTTTTGCGCGAATAACTACATATAGTGTCTAGCATAGCTAATGAGGGCACAACATACGGGATTTGTCAGGGAAGCACCGGCAGCAAACCGGCGCTTTTACGCCTGAGAGCCACGTGTTACGCTTCCGTGAAAGTAAAGAATATGGCAGAAAGCGGATCCGGCGCAGGGGGCGGTCAGGTAATTGCGGTAAGTGAAAATAATCTGGATCACAATTTTTATGCTAATTAAGTTAGCGATTATAATAACGTTATACATTTAATAGTGATTAATTCTCATTATTAGTCTGTTGATAGCTCACACGATTAATTAGACAAAAGTGATAACCATAAGTAACTAATGATAAGCAACGAAATAATATCAAAGTTAATTTGTCTGGACTGCGCGAGCGTGTGGCTCTGCCACATATTAGACTCCCAGGGTGAAACTCTCTGGCTGCTCGTATGCGAGGATCAGGGTTTATACGAGGAATATGCGAGGCGGCATTTAACCAAAGACGGTTATGAGTGGTCGCTGTCGCTTTACGGTAACCCGGTAATCTTCAGACAACTTCCTTCTGGCGCCATCCGCTACGATTTGACGAACCCTCATGACGCGAAGATGTTCGTTTCTATGACATGCATCATTTAAGGAGACTGCTGATGGGCAGCATGAAAGAGCATATGATGGATCTGCAGGAGGAGCGGTTTGAAGCATGGGCTGAGCTGCATCGTCCTGACATCAAGCCCTCCTCGTCAGAATGGGAAATAATCAGGGAGGAATACTACGACTGGCAGGATTTTTTGTACGAGCAGGGTCAGGCGGAATATGAAAAGGAGCTTTATTCGGCGTCGCTCAACTCGGTCAGAGACCGCTGCAAGCATGCTTTCTCCGAACTTGATCGGCTCAGTGATTTAAACGCATCTTCTCAGCCCCCGATTGTATTAAGGATGTCGTGGGTTCACGCAGTCAGCGTGATGGAAGCCTGCGTGATGTACAGCGCGCGCGCCCTGCTCAACCACGAACCTCACCTAAATCTGTTCCGCTTAAACCATGCGAAAATTGGATTGAGGAGAGATCATATTAAACTTCTTGATACAGCGGCCAGGCTTGAAGCATCCGGTGAGCCTGATGCCTCAAAAGATGCTTACAGGCTTGCTGCACAGTCAATTGTAGGGAGCAGGACCTTCCACAACCCTGAGTATATTCGCCGGTATTTCGGTTGTATGTTGCAGACGGTGCCTGCATGGCCTACTGATTCACTGAGTGACATAATAGAAACGCGGCATGACCTTGTTCACCGCAACGGTAATACTGCAGCCGATACTGAAGCAGTGATCGGACGTTTTGAGCTTTTGAATGCATTGAAAACTATTATTCATTTTCTTGAGCTATTTAGCGAAACCATGGCCAGTGAGACCGCCGGTTATACTAAACGCGATGATGATGAATTCTGACTCATAACTGATTTTATGGTCTGAATAATATAATGACAGCCCTTACTGCTTACGAATATCCCTCTCCAGTAGCTTCTTTGCCCGTGGCTATCGACTATCCAGCCGCGCTGGCGCTGCGCCAGATGGCCGCGCTGGTCGACGACCTGCCGAAATACCTGCTGGCGCCGGAGGTCAGCGCCCTGCTCCACTTCATGCCCGACCTGCGCCGCAAGATGCTGTTCACCACCCTGTGGAACACCGGCGCACGCATCAGCGAGGCGCTGGCGCTGACGCGGGGAGACTTTCTGCTGCGCCAGCAGTACCCGTTCGTGCAG
>NZ_VOQX01000018.1:0-75418 GCF_016643525.1 Pantoea sp. Morm
GGGTGAACGACGAGGTGGTGGTGGACTTCATCAACGGCGACCCGGACCGGCCGCTGATCATCGGTCGCGTGTACAACGAGGCGAGCATGCCGCCGTGGGCGCTGCCGGCGGCGGCGACGCAGATGGGCTTTTTAAGCCGTTCAAAGGACGGCACGGCGGACACGGCAAACGCGCTGCGCTTCGAGGACAAGGCGGGCGAGGAGCAGGTGTGGCTGCATGCTGAGAAAAATATGGACACCGAGGTGGAAAATGATGAAACCCACTCGGTTGGTAGTAATCGCACCAAAACCATCGGCGGCAACGAAACCACTGAGGTCAAAAAGAACCGCACTGAAACCGTCGATCAGAACGAAACCATTACCATTCACCAAAATCGTACGGAAACAGTGGACGGCAATGAAACCATCACCGTGCACAGTAACCGCACTGAAACGGTTGATCAGAATGAAAATGTGCGTATTGGTCAGAATCAGTCAGTGACCATCAATGGCAACCAAACGCTGAAAGTCGATCAGACGAAAACTGAAACGGTCGCATTAGCCTCGATGTTAAATGTCGGGCTGGCGCAGAATACCAACATTGGTGCTGCTTATGTACTCAATGTGGGGGCCGGCTGGATGACTAACGTGGGTGCGATGCAAATGCACAACGTTGGCATGAAATATTCACTTAATACCGGGCGGGACATTGGACTTTCAGCAGGAACATCGGCGGAGTTTAGTGCGGAAGACAAGATTACCCTGGTTTGTGGCGAATCGATGATCGTGCTCGAACAGAACGGCACCATTACCATCAGTGCAAACAAAATTAAGCTGGTTGGTGAGAAGGTGATAGACATTGACGGAACGCAGATAGATATCAACTAACTATGGAAAATTTTGTCAACTATAGTGCTTTCCCGGCACAGCTTTTTGAGTCGATAGACCAGCACGATCATGGATTTAGTGTGCTGGTGACACGCGTCAGTTACGATCTGGATATTCACAGCGGCCAACTTACGTTATGCGAAGATCAGGGTGAATTGGTTGAACAGGATGAATATTACGATGAGCCGGGCAGAAGCAGTGTTCGATTCGAGAGCGATCTGGCACCCTATAAGCCGCGTTTGGATGTCATTATCAACGGTAGTGCTCACGCTCCGGAAGGTAAGCCGGCGCGTCATTTCACCGTCGGAGCGCGTATTGGCGATTTTACCCGTTTACTAAACGTGTATGGCCCACGCGAGTGGCGCAAAATGGTGGCTAGCTGGCAATTAAGCGAGGCCAAAGCGATAACGGCTCTCGAATTACGTTACGAGCATGCGCAGGGTGGAATGTTCCGCTTAGAGCATGGCGACGAGATTGCATCCGCCACTAACAGCGTCGGTGTTGGCTGGCTACCCGCCAGGGCGCAGAAACAGCTTAAGCTACAGCGTATCGCAGCGCCACAGTTTGAATTACTGCCCCAGCCGATCAAAAACATTGATGATGAAACCTTACCTGCCGGTTTTGGTTTTTATGGTCGTGGCTGGAAACCGCGTATTGGCTTTGCCGGTACTTATGACGAGGCGTGGAAGCAGCAGCGTCATCCTTTTCTGCCGCAGGATTTTCTCTTTGATTACTGGTGTGGCGCTCATCCGTGGATGCAGTTTCCATTACCCAAGCCGCTGTCACATATTCCGGTTACGCTAAAAAATCTTATCTCACAACAGGATAAGCCCGGACAGGAAATCAGTTTTTCAGTACCGGTTGAAACCTTATTTGCCTTTGTCACCACACAACTGGGGGCTGGAGTAAGCTACGATTTGCAGCTGGACACGCTGGTGATTGATTTGCCCGAGCGCAAAGTGCACTGTACTTATCGCACAGTTTTTTCTGAATTGCTTGAGGCAGCAGTAACAGAGTTACGCTTCATCACTGCAAAGGAACGTAAGGCAATAGTGCAGAAGGCACAACAACAGATCACGGATACCAATGACGATAGTTTTACCCCGCTGCCGCCTTCACTGGTAGGGCTCATCTCGCAGGAGTCAGGTCATGGCTGATAATTACGCTGCACGCAAAGATGGTGTGTATAAAGTGGTGGGATTACTACCCGATTTGTGTTTCACCCCCGGCATTCAGCCGCCAGTGCCATATCCGGTTACTGCCACACTGGCACCCTCGAAAAGTACGGTGGAAAGCGTACGCTTTAATGGCCACCCGGCATTCGTCTATGACATTAGCTTTGTGCCGACGACGATTGGAGATGCGGCCGGGCGTAACAAGGGCGTAGTCAGCGGTACAGTTGAGGGTGACTGCTGGTCAATTGAGCACAGTCCGGATACCTATATCGGTGGTTTTCCCCTCAACCGCGTACAGGATATCTTTGCCATGAACGGCAAGGCCAGGGGAGGGCGCGGCGGTAATCTGACCAAAAAAGAAACCTGGGAGCGACGCAAGGCGCTGATAGCAAAAGGTAAGCAGAGCAGTGACCCAAAAGTTCGGGCAGCCGCTGAAAGGCTGGAACTGAATAATACGGGGATGGAAAAAGCGAGACTTGCAAAACAAGTTTATGAAGCCGACCCAAAGTCCGGAAAAGATATTTTGGAAGGGTGGGATGATATCAGTAATGATAATGCCAGGCTTAAAAATTATGGCTTGAAATCTAAAGATTTAAATATTGCAGGGAATGAAGGGTTTAAAGCACGAGTGTATGAGCCAGATAAAAAAGTTTTTGGTGATGATATGTCCGCCTCAGTGGTATTCCGAGGGACAAGGCCAACTTCTCTTGAAGACTGGAAGAATAATGCTAAACAGGGAATGAACTTACAATCTGATTATTATGAGCAATCTGTCAGAATTGGTAATAAAATCATGATGAGTAAATCCCCTATTGATTGTACCGGTCACTCGTTAGGCGGTGGAATGGCTTCTGCATGCTCAAGAGCAAGTGGCAAATCGGGATGGACATATAACTCTGCTGGGTTGAATAGTAAGACGGTAGAAAAATACGGCGGATTAGGTAAAAGTCCTGACAAAGAAAACATCAATGCATATCGGGTTAAAGGTGAGGTTTTAACTGCTGTGCAGGAGCCTGGTTTTTGGGGCGGTCTTGCTACAATAGGTGTTACATCATTTGCGGGAGCTAAGTTAGGAGGAGTATATGGTGGCCTTGCTGGCGCAGTAGTAGGCAGTGCTTTAGTTGCTCTAACTCCCTCTTCTGTAGGTACACGCCATGATATGGATGGCGGTAAAGGTGATCCAATAGCGAGACATGGCATGGAACAAGTAATACCCTGTATAGAAAGTGAAAAGCAAGAGGATGAGGAAGTTTTATCTGCTATTTAACGGGAGTGCAAAATGTTACACTTAAGGGTGAATCACAGAGTGAAGATGTTCTTTATTTTATTGGTTGTATTATTATCGGCCTTCGGATGTAGCGCAATGAAAAATCAATCTGCTGAGAATTTCTTTTCTGGTACGCAATTGTCCCTTGCTCAGGAAATTGAACGTGGTAACGAATCGGAAGTTAAAAAGCTTGCATTGCAAACCGATCTAAATAAACCCGGCAAGCAAGATATGACGTTATTATTTTTTGCTTTGCAAAATAGTTATGATAAAGATAGAAAGAACCTGGCAATTGTTTCAGATTTAGTTCGAGCCGGAGCGAATCCGTTGCAACAAATTCCTGATTTTGGTAGTGCAGCTGAAGTTTCAGTGAAATCAGATGATCCTGTTTTCATTGCTGCTCTGATTGAAGGCGGGTTGAGCCCAAATGCAGAAGTCGAGGATACTCCGATCATTTTCGGCGCCGCTTCCGAGCATAGCTTAAAGGTCATGAGCTACCTTGTTAAGATGGGGGCAGACGTCAATAAAAAAGACTCACTTGGTCAAACCGTACTGATTGAATCTTTATCAGGCTTTCAGCTGGATAGTGTAACCTGGTTACTGGAGCATGGTGCAGATCCGCGAGTCACAACAGAGAATGGCTGGGGTTTTAATAATATGCTCGCAAAAATTATAGAGCGTCAGTCGAATGCAGGTAATACTGCAAAGTTAGAAGCGATTAGAAATCTGGCTATTAAAAAAGGCATGAAATGGCCTCCAGCTGACTATTGAGTATTTAACACCGGTGAAGGTGATAAAAGGAGGGGGAGTGAAATTCATCACTGTGGTTTCTATGGTGGCCATGTTATTTTCATTTGACTGCGCAGCAGTCACTCAACTATCCCCCTCAAGATTTTTTGATGCAGAACAACTTGAATTGGCTATCCTGATAAAGAATCAGTCTTTCGATGAGATTAAGAAAAAGGCAGTCTTTACTGATCTTAACTCTCCCGGAAAAGAAGGAATGACACTTTTGTTATATTCCTTACTGAATGCAGTAAAAAATAAAACAGCCATCGGAGACCAGACTATTAGTGTGTTGGTAAGAGCTGGAGCCGATCCTTTATTTGATATTCCTGAATACGGAAGTGTAGCTGAAGTGATGGCGACTTCAGACGATCCTCGTTACCTGAAGGCATTAATTGATGGCGGTCTGGATAAAAATGCAGTGAGCAATTATCGTCCGCTAATTATTAATGCAACTTCCCACCATTCAAGAAAAGTGCTGGAATATCTGGTCGGTATCGGTGCTGATGTAGATCAACCTGACTCAGCTGGCAAAACTGCACTGATGGTGGGATTGGGGAGGTATGATTTAGATGAAGTTGATTTCCTGTTACAACATGGTGCAAATCCTAACGTAAAAAATAAAGCAGGCTGGGGTTTTAGAGAAATGCTACAGAAAAAAATTGAAAAAGGCGACAATGATACTACAATAAAAAAACTTCTCGACATCAAAAAAATAGCCGAAAGTAAAGGCATGAGGACCTTTTAAGAAGGAAAGGGAGTGCTAAAAATTATTACAGGGACGTACTGCATAAAGTTCTTTGCTTTCGTATTCATTCTTCTTGTTGTGAATAAATGTCTGGCTAAGGCTGTTTCAGCTGAAAATAATTCTCAGGTTATGCTTTGAAAGCCGCTGTTGCTATCAGAGAGGGAAACGCTTTTGCAGTGGATACCTTAGCTAAGGTCGATATCCTGAATATGTCAGGCAAGAAGGGAATGACACTTTTGATGTACGCGCTTTTAACCGCAACAAACAAAAAAACAGATGCCAGTTTTTAAATCGTAACCGAACTGGTAAAGAAAGGCGCGGATCCATTGTACATTATTCCTCAATATGGCAGTGCTGCAGATGCTATGGCCTTAAGGCATTGATTGCGGGAGGTCTTGATAAAAATGCTGTTAGTAGTGCACGTCCATTAATCATGAACGCAACGTCAGGAAGCTCAATGCCTGTGCTGGAATATCTTGTCAGTATAGGTGCCGATGTTAATAAGCCCGATACCGCTGGTAAAACGGCGCTTATTTTTGCTTTGACAAGAATGGACCTGGAACAGGTTGAATACCTCTTACATCATGGCCCCAACCCAAACGCAGTAACAAAAGCTGGATGGGGGGTCAGCAATTTACTCGAAGATATGCTTAAGAAGGAAGGTGAAAACAATGATGCTACTGCACTTAAATTAATGGAAATCAAAAGACTTGCTGTTGCTAAAGGCATGCGGATTTGATTTTTAACTTTAATTTTTTCTCTTGATTTGTTGGTTTCTATGATTTCTCCATAAAAGATATTGCCTTCAGCCTGAAATCTCAACCTACAGTTTAGTTAGTCACCATTTTAAATGGCGGCTGCGTCAACGTTACTTTACCTTTTATTAATCTGAAAGTACCCGCACATATCCTTACTCATTAATACCTGAATTTCCTGCACGGAGCTCCAATGGCAACCGGAAACACGATTGGTAAATTACAATATGCGCCTGCGCCCCAGGGCCACGTTACGGCGGGCAGTGCCAACCCGCCAAAAAAGAAAAGCTGGTGGAGCGATTATGGCGACTGGGTGCACACTGGCCTGGATGTCCTTGGCGCAGTACCCGTCATTGGTGCCGTAGCAGACGGCGCTAACGCTGCCATTTATACCGCTGAGGGCGATTATGGCAACGCGGCACTTTCAGCTGCCTCAGCTGCAGCCAACTTTGTGCCTGGGGGTGGAGCCGCTTTTAAAGCGGGTAAGCTGGCAGCGAAAGCTGGCAAAGCGGTTGAGGCGGCAAAAGTCGGGAAAACCGTCGCCAAAGAAAGCACAGCACTGGCTGAAAAGGCTGCAGTGAAGGCAGAAAGTTCTGCGGCCAGAGCAGAAACCAAAGCAGCAAAAAAAGAAGCTGACGAAGTTATTAAAGCGAAAAAGGCCGGCAGTAATAAAGGCGGAAATGATAAAGGGCATGGGCAGAAAAAAACTGAGCCCTGCAAAATTCCGCAGAGGCCGTTGCCAGAGGTTGAGATGGCAATCGGTAGTCCGGTAAATCCTTTGCTGGGTATTAAATTACTTTTTGACGATCAAGATAAAGATTTTTCTTTTCCCGCTGCGGTACCGCTTAACTGGCAGCGTTTGTATTTCTCTGATGAAACAGGTAACGGCTGGTTAGGTCAGGGGTGGTCTTTACCTTTTGCTCAGGAATTACGCAAAGACAACGAACTGCTGATTCTGGTTGATGAACAGGGTCGAGAAATTGATTTTCCCTGGCCACAGTCGGGTCGGGAGCCGCAGTTGCATCGCTATGAGCAGCTATCACTTTCCCAGCCACAGCCGGGCGAGTTTTGCATTTCTGCGCCTGATGAAAGCCAGAACTGGCACTTCTCTCATCAGGCAGGAGAGGGCCGCTGGCTACTTTCGGCAATCAGCGATCGCCACGGTAACCGCCTTACTCTGCAGTACAACGCGCAACATCAGCCGATAGTAATTACTGACAGTGCAGGGCGACGCTTCAATATTACATTTACCCGACTGATGCTTGATGAAGATCGAAGCGTTGAACGCATCACTGCCGTAAGCGTTTGTTATCCATCTGCCCCCCTGAGTGCCGAAAAGCTCTGCAGTTATGATTATTCTTCTGAAGGAGATTTAAGTGCTGTTCGCAATGAGCATGATGAGGTGCTGCGTGAATTTCGTTATCGAAATCATGTAATGGTGGCACATCGTCGTGCGGGCGAACTTGAATGTTTCTATCACTACGATAAACACGCACCGGATGGCAAAGTACTGGCGCATCGTGACAGCCTTGGCGGTGAATGGCGTTTCGAGTACGCCAGTAACAGTACAACCGTCACTGACGCATTGGGCCGCGTCACGTGCTATGACTTTGACGATAACCACGAGTTAACCGGTTTTCGTGATGCTTCGGGCGGCTATATCCGCATTCGCCGTAATGCGCGTGGACAGATAATACAGCTTACTGACCAGGCTGGCCGTGTGACGCGTTACCGCTATGATGAGCGCGGTAACTGCACTGCCGTTATCGAACCGGATGGCCAGACGACACGCTTTGACTACCACGCTCGCTGGAACCTGCCGGTGCGGGTTACAAACATGCTGGGCGGTATTCGCGAATACCATTATGACGTTGCAGGCAGCCTGATTCGCTTCACTGATGAGATTGGCCGCATTACCGAATATAACCATGACGATCAGGGTAACCTGGTTCGTATCCGCGACGCGGCGGCGGGTGTTCAAAAGCTGAGCTGGAACAGTGCCGGCTTTTTAACTAGCCATACCGATTGTTCCGGACGCACCACATGCTTTGATTATGACAAGTACGGCTGGCTCAGGCAGCAAACTGATGCCGCAGGCAACGTTACCACTCTTTATAACCGTCGTGATGGCCTGCCACAGCGCATTGTGCATGCGGATGGCGGTGTCGAGCGCTTCGAGTTTGACCGCTGGCAGCGCCTGACAGCCTGGTATGACGCACAGAATCAGGCAACACGCTGGACGCTGGCGGGGGACGGTCTGCCGTTGACGCGAACAGATGCGCTCGGTAACCCTATTAGCTATGAATACGATCGCGCACGTCGTCTGGTTGCTCTCATCAATGAAAATGGCACGCGCTATAGCTTCAGTTACGATGCGCATAACAATCTGATCGGTGAACAGAGGTTCGATGGTTCTGCCACCTATTATGAATATGATGCCAGTGGAAATGCGCTGACGCGTACCGAGCGAGGCGACGGCAGCGGTCCGGAAATTCGCACGCGTTATCGGCGCGATAACTGCGGCAGGCTGCTTGAGAAGCTGGTGGCACGCGGCGGAGATGCAAAGTGGCAGCGTACCCGCTTCAGTTACGATGCGCTGGGACGTCTGACAACTGGCGTCAATCACGGCGGACGTGTGGAGCTGGAATGGGATGATGCCAGCCAGTTGCTGGCGGAGCGCAGCCTGATTCGTGGTATTAATTACGAGCTGCGCCATCAGTATGACGAGCTGGGTAACCGTACTCATACCAGGCTACCGGACGGTCGTGAGCTGAGTAACCTTTATTATGGCGGCGGTCACCGCGTGCAGGTCAATTTTGGCGGCCGCGTCATCAGCGAAAGCGAACGTGACATGCTGCACCGTGAGGTGCGCCGTACCCAGGGAGCGCTGGCCAGCGAGTATGTTCATGATGAGATGAGCCGGCTGGTAAGCCAGCGCGCTATGCGCGGTGACAGCACGGCGGTGGCACGTGATTATGTATGGCAACGCAACGGCCAGCTAATGCAGATGGTCGATCACTACACCGGCGACCACCGCTACGAATATGACGCACTGGGCCGACTCACGCGAGCGCAGGATGAGCGGTTTGCTTTTGACCCCGCACATAATTTGCTGAATGAGGTCGGCGCGCCGCCGTTGAAGGATAACCGTCTAAGGGTGCACGAAGACCGGCGCTGGGCGTATGACAGCTTTGGCAACGTGGCTGAGAAGCGCATTGGTCGGCATACGGTGCAACAGTTTTCCTGGAACGCCGAGCACCAGCTGACAGAGGCGGTAAGCACGCGTAACGGCACAGAACAGCGCACTACTTACGGCTACGATGCGTTCGGCCGACGCAGTTGGAAACGTGACGCCTTTGGCGTGACGTGCTTTATCTGGGACGGCAACCGTCTGCTGAGCGAAGTGCGTGGCTCGCGCCAGCATATCTGGATTTATGAAGACGAGAGCTTTGCACCACTGGCACAGATCAGTCTGCAGCAGGGTGAAACGGAGCACGCAGCGCAGGTACACTGGTATCACAATGACGTTGCGGGCATGCCGCGTGAGCTGACCAGTGCGGATGGTAGTGTAGCGTGGCGGGCAGAGTACCGGGCGTGGGGCAACACGGTGCGGGTAGAGCATGCGCAGACGCGCCATGCTGAGCCAGTACACCAGCCGCTGCGCTATCAAGGCCAGTACTACGATGCAGAAACGGGTTTGCACTATAACCGGTTCCGCTACTATGATCCGGATGCGGGACGGTTCATCAGTCAGGACCCGATAGGGCTGGCGGGTGGGCTGAATCTTTATCAGTATGCGCCGAACCCGCTGGCATGGATTGATCCCCTGGGTCTTTCAAAATGCCACTTAGATAATCCTAAGAAAAAAGTAAACAGTGCTGAAATAGGCGATATAGTAAGGACTCCATCATCACATCCTGAAGATTTTGTTAAAGTAAAAGGTGGGAATTATAAGAATAATCATACAAATGAAATATGGAGTAAAAGTAATACATCGCATAGTGATAAACAAGGTGAATGGAAAGTTGGTATAGGTAAAGCGGAACCAAAGCCAAGGCATAAAATAACTATAGGTATGAGTGATGGAAAGATCATTAAAATCGATAAGTAGCCTCTCACTAAATGAAATTAATTTCTCTGGATTTAGATTGTCTAAAGGTTGGGTCGGTTTTTTTGAAAAAAAAGATTCTTTTTCATACCCTCTAATTGACGAGGCTATTTCTTTATTCGAAGGGTTTTTTGGTAAAGAAGATGAAGGTGTAATTGTTATTGCAGCTCTTTCATTTAATGATGAAAGAGAGGATGATAAAGAAACGATTGATAATTATCAGGCTTTATATGAGGAGATGAAAGATAAAAAATTACTTTTGCCAATGACCGAAGAGTTTGAAAGTTATCTTTATGGTGATTCTTGTCTGCCGGCTTTTTCACTCAGCTTAAGTAAAAAAAGTCATGACTTCAGAGGCCTATCAAGATTGATGATGTGTCATGCTGGAGTTGTTGGTCAGGTTTGTTTTTATATTAATCTGGATTTAAATGTGGCCATTTATCCACATGATGATGTCGGATTTGGGTGTATTGCTCTTAACGAGGAATATAAAAAATGTGAAGAGTTTCTGCATTATTGTGCGAAAAATGAATCGTTTAATGTTTTTATTGATAGCGATAATGGATTGGTAAAGTTATGATTGTTGATGTGTTTGCAAACTTATTCTTAACTTGCTTGTCCAGGACTTTATGGATAATTGGCTGTGAGTGTAAATAATAACGCCAGGACGCCATTGATTAAGCTAATATAACTCGTGTGAGGCTATTGGTATTATAAAGGTGTGAGAGATATAAAGTAACGCCATTGTAGTGACGAGGCTGGTTTTGGTCTTGATGTTTTACGGTAATCTTTATTTAATTAAGTTATGATGATTATAACTTTCATTAGTTGATTTTTTTGCTTTTTTTAGTGCGTTTTTATCATCATTGATAAATGGTTTTTTACGGGTATTTAGTCTTTAGAGTAATTGTCTAACCGATATTTTATTGAAACACATGCCCCAAACTTAAGCCTCAATAAATTCGTAATCAACGGTGTCATAATGATGAATTAACTGTTAATGGTGATATTTAAATTAATGACTACATAATGATTAAAGGAAATGATAATGTCGCAAAATAAAAAGAAAATCTATTTAACAGAGGCTGAGGCAATTGATTTATATAAGGAGATTGATTATATATTGGTGTCATTAAATAATATAGCTCATTATTATTATAATGAATCAACAATCAATGAGGAGAAGCGAAGAGCGTATGAGCGAGAAACTACCAATTTCATTGATGACAATGATATTACTACATTGTTATCGAAGATGAGAGGAATGATTGGAGGTAAATTTGACCGTGAGCCTAGAGAGGATGATATGGACGATTTGGAGAGAGCTACTGAAAACACTAAATATTGGGAAGGTCCATAATTATCAGAGTGTTAGCATAAAATTTAATTCAAACTATCCTTATGTCGATACATTGCTATATCTTTTCGGGTAAGGATAGTGCTACAACTCTCCATAAATTTTAAGAGTAGTAGATGATCAGTTAGATCTAACCGGTGGTTTAAACATTAAAACCTGTGTGCCTGATTATTAAAGCTGGATCGATTCGCGGATTTTACCAAATAAACGCTACGAAAAGAAAATAGTTTTAACAATTCGATCTATTAATGGAAATTTAAAGATTATTATACTCAGCGTGATATTTTAGCGCTGATGTCATAAGATGATTGCAAAATAGTCGTCACAGTTGTTATTGTGATAATAAATTTCCCTATTATGCCAAAAACTAACAATCCGTCATGACTGGAGAGTAATCATAATTAATCTATTAGAACTTAAGGCCCCGAAGTGGAGGTTCTGCAGCTGCTCAGGGCGCTGGATATCCTGGCTTAGGATATCAAGCTGTGGTTTCAAATCTCCCCAGAATATGGGTTGTTAAACTATGAGGGTTCCCTGGTGAATGCTTTAAATGAATTAATGAGATCGCTCGAAAAAATAATAGTTGAGCTTAATGCGAATGGTAAAATTGAGTCAGCGATTTTTTTCACTATTCGTTATAATGAAATAATTAAGTATGGTGATGATTTTTCTCTTGAAATAGTTGAAACACTATCAACATGCAGAGCTATGTCTCAATATGCTAATTTCTCCCAGAAAGAAGAAATGCTGCTTGATGATGTCGTAGATAGTGCAATAGCGATTAAAATTAAGGTCCCATAATAGTAGCCGGACGCAATCTTAACGATCCTTCCGGCTTTTTCTCTTTAGCTGCCAGTCGTCAGAATCAGGCTGTCCGTCCAACCTTCACCGTCACTCTGTATCCCATCCCAGCCAGCCACCTCCCGGCAATATTAATCTGCGACGTGCTTCTATAGAGAGCTATCTGCCTCAACCCTCTTTCCTCTCCGTCTCCCCACTCTCCGCCGCCGTCTCTTCCTCTTTATCCTCTTTCACCGTTCTGCTGGCCGTCAGCAAGAATGGTGATTGCTGCCAGCGGGTGCGGCGGTCGCGCAGCAGGGTACGGGTCAGGATAATGCCGATCGCCAGCGCCAGCAGCATCATCAGGCGCAGAATATTGGTGGTGTTATCCACCTGACGCGATTCCGTCACCAGCACATGGGTATCCAGCGTAATACGCAGAAAACCCTGCGGACCCTCTTTCCCTTCCAGCGGCTGGACAATCTGATGATTGAAATAACTACCAGCACGTTTACCGTCGAGCGCCAGGCGGTCGCGCACATTAATGCTCTCACCGCTGTGGGCCACCAGGCTACCGTCGTCGGCATAGACCGAAGCGTCCAGCACGCGGCTGTTATCCGTCATCTGATTCAGGATGGCTTCAATCTGCGTGCGGTTATCGTCGCTGTTATCCATGAGCGGTTTCAGGCTGAACGCCACCTGGCGCGTCAGCGTGTGCGCCAGCTCCTCGACCTGCTCGGAACGGGCCATCTGATGGCCAAGACTAAACCATGACGCGCCCTGCATCAGCACCACTAATAGCGCCAGCGAGATAAGAACGATCACCGTGCGATGCAGGCGAAATTTCAGTGCGGTTTTGACCATCAGAAACCCGTGTGACGTAACAGCAGAAAGGCTGGCAATTATGTTGCCAGAACCCGCGCAGACAAGGTAGCCTCTTGCGTGGTTTTGTTGTCCCTACAGGAGCTGTAATGCCAAATCGTCTTACCTGGTGCGATCTGCCCGCCGATGTCTCTCTTTGGCCGGGTTTACCCCTTTCCCTGAGCGGTGATGAAGTGATGCCGCTGGATTACCGTGCCGGTCGGACTGGCTGGTTACTGTATGGGCGCGGGCTCGATAAACAAAAACTGACCGATTATCAGCATCAGCTGGGCGCGGCGATGGTGATCGTCAGCGCGTGGAATGTCGATGAGTATCAGGTAATCCGGCTGGCGGGCTCGCTGACACCGCGTGCCAGCAAGCTGGCGCATGAGGCTGGCTTTGATGTGGCGCCGCTTGGCAAAATTCCCCATCTGAAAACGCCAGGGCTGCTGGTAATGGACATGGATTCCACCGCCATCCAGATCGAGTGCATCGATGAGATCGCCAAACTGGCGGGCTGCGGCGAGCAGGTGGCGGAAGTGACGGAACGCGCGATGCGCGGCGAGCTGGATTTTAAAGCCAGCCTGCGCGAGCGCGTGGCGAAGCTGGCCGGCGCTGACGCCAATATTCTGAAGCAGGTGCGCGACACGCTGCCGCTGATGCCGGGCCTGACCACGCTGGTGCACAAGTTGCAGGCGCTGGGCTGGCAGGTAGCGATTGCCTCGGGCGGGTTCACCTTCTACGCCGATCACCTGCGGCAGACGCTGCATCTGGCCGCTGCGGTAGCCAACGAACTGGAAATGCGTGACGGTAAGCTAACCGGCGAAGTGCTGGGGCAAATCGTCGACGCGCAATTTAAAGCCGATACCCTGAACAGTCTGGCCCAGCGCTTTGACATCGCACCGGAACAAACCGTGGCGATTGGCGATGGTGCTAACGATCTGCCGATGATTAAAACCGCGGCGCTGGGTATCGCCTATCATGCTAAACCCAAAGTGAATGAGCAGACGGAAGTGATTATCCGCCACGCTGACCTGATGGGAGTGTTCTGCATTCTCACCGGCAGCCTGATTCACGAAGAGCGTTAACTGAGGATTTGATTTGGCCAAAGCGGCAAAACGCGCCTTCGTCTGTAACGAATGCGGCGCTGACTATCCGCGCTGGCAGGGGCAATGCAGCGCCTGTCACGCCTGGAATACCATTACCGAGGTGCGCATTGCCGCCTCGCCTGCGGCCGCGCGCAATGAGCGCCTGAGCGGCTATGCCGGCAGCGCCGGCACCAGCCGGGTGCAGAAGCTTTCGGAGATCAGTCTGGAAGCGCTGCCGCGTTTCTCGACCAGTTTCAAAGAGTTTGACCGCGTGCTGGGCGGTGGCGTGGTGCCGGGCAGCGCGATACTGATTGGCGGTAACCCTGGTGCCGGTAAATCGACGCTGCTGTTGCAGGTGATGTGTAAGCTGGCGGAAGGGATGAAAACCCTGTACGTCACCGGCGAAGAGTCGCTGCAACAGGTAGCGATGCGCGCCCATCGTCTGGGATTACCGACGGAAAACCTCAATATGCTGTCGGAAACCAGCATTGAGCAGATCTGCCTGATCGCCGAGCAGGAGCAGCCGAAGCTGATGGTGATCGACTCGATCCAGGTGATGCACATGGCGGAGATCCAGTCATCGCCGGGCAGCGTGGCGCAGGTGCGGGAAACTGCCGCTTACCTGACGCGCTTCGCCAAGACGCGCGGCGTGGCGATCATCATGGTCGGCCACGTCACCAAAGATGGCTCGCTGGCCGGACCGAAGGTGCTGGAGCACTGTATCGACTGTTCGGTACTGCTGGACGGCGATGCCGATTCGCGCTTCCGCACGCTGCGCAGCCACAAAAACCGCTTTGGCGCGGTGAATGAGCTGGGCGTCTTTGCCATGACCGAGCAGGGCATGCGCGAAGTCAGTAACCCGTCTGCTATCTTTTTGTCACGCGGCGATGAGATCACCTCCGGCAGTTCGGTGATGGTGGTCTGGGAGGGCACGCGCCCGCTGCTGGTTGAGATTCAGGCGCTGGTGGACCATTCGATGATGGGCAATCCGCGCCGCGTGGCGGTTGGGCTGGAGCAGAACCGTCTGGCGATTCTGCTGGCGGTGCTGCACCGCCACGGCGGCCTGCAGATGGCCGATCAGGATGTATTTGTGAACGTGGTCGGCGGCGTCAAAGTCACCGAGACCAGTGCAGACCTGGCGCTGCTGCTGGCGATGGTGTCGAGCCTGCGCGATCGCCCGCTGCCGCAGGATCTGGTGATTTTTGGCGAAGTCGGGCTGGCCGGGGAGATTCGTCCGGTGCCGAGCGGCCAGGAGCGCATTTCCGAAGCGGCCAAGCACGGCTTTAAGCGCGCCATTGTGCCGGCAGGGAATGCGCCGAAGAAGGCGATTGACGGTATGAAGGTGTATAGCGCGAAGAAACTGGCGGACGCGCTGGCGATTCTTGACGAGCTGTAAGGTGAGTTGTTGGGGGGAGGTTGGGCTTGTGCTCCACCTTTTCCCTCACCCTAACCCTCTCCCGCTTACGGGAGAGGGAACCGTTCGCAGGGGCGGGAAGTACGGTACCAATCTGTTGTTAACCGCTCTGTTCAGGATTTTCCTCCTCGCCCGCTTACGGGAGAGGGAACCGATCGGAGCGGCGGGAAGTACGGCGTTGATCTGCCATTTATCGCTCTGTTCAGGATTTTCCCCCTCTCCCGCTGGCGGGAGAGGGCCGGGGTGAGGGCCCGCGCGCACCATCCCTCTAATTCCATGCAGGAGGCACCACATGTCATCGTTTGACTATCTGAAAACCGCGATTCGCCAGCAGGGGCATACATTGCAGCAGGTGGCTGATGCCAGCGGGATGACCAAAGGCTATCTGAGCCAGTTGCTGAATGCCAAAATCAAAAGCCCGAGCGCGCAGAAGCTGGAAGCGCTGCACCGTTTTCTCGGGCTGGAATTCCCGCGTCGCGACAAAACCGTGGGCGTGGTGTTCGGGAAGTTCTATCCGCTGCACACTGGCCACATCTACCTGATCCAGCGCGCCTGTAGCCAGGTCGATGAGCTGCACATCATCATGGGCCATGACGATCCGCGCGATCGTCAGCTGTTTGAGAACAGCGCCATGTCGCAGCAGCCCACCATCAGCGATCGTCTGCGC
This sequence comes from Pantoea sp. Morm, assembly GCF_016643525.1. Classification (NCBI taxonomy): domain Bacteria; kingdom Pseudomonadati; phylum Pseudomonadota; class Gammaproteobacteria; order Enterobacterales; family Erwiniaceae; genus Pantoea; species Pantoea sp. Morm. The sequence continues at coordinate 15,873 of NZ_VOQX01000018.1, forward strand.
TGGCTGCTGCAGACCTTCAAGTACCAGAAAAACATCCGTATCCATTCGTTCAACGAAGAGGGCATCGAGCCCTATCCGCACGGCTGGGATGTGTGGAGCGCTGGCGTGAAAACCTTCCTCGCGGAGCAGGGGATTGAGCCCGACTGCGTTTATACCAGCGAAGAACCGGATGCGCCGATGTATCAGCAGCATCTGGGCATTCCGGCAGTGGTGATCGATCCGCATCGATCGTTTATGAACATCAGCGGCAGCCAGATTCGTCAGGATCCGTTCCGCTACTGGGAGTACATCCCGACTGAAGTGAAGCCGTTCTTCGTGCGCACCGTGGCGGTGCTCGGCGGTGAATCGAGCGGCAAATCGACGCTGGTCAACAAGCTGGCCAACATCTTTAACACCACCAGCGCGTGGGAGTATGGCCGCGATTATGTCTTCTCGCACCTCGGCGGCGACGAGATGGCGCTGCAATACTCCGACTACGACAAAATCGCGCTCGGCCAGGCGCAATACATCGATTTCGCCGTCAAATACGCCAACAAAGTGGCGTTTATTGACACGGACTTCATCACTACCCAGGCGTTCTGCCTTAAGTATGAAGGGCGCGAGCACCCGTTCGTGCAGGCGCTGATCGATGAGTACCGCTTTGACCTGGTGATTCTGCTGGAAAATAATGTGCCGTGGGTGGCCGACGGCCTGCGCAGCCTCGGCAGTTCGATGGATCGCCGTGAGTTCCAGTCGATGCTGGTCACCATGCTGCGTGAAAATCACATTGAATATGTGCACGTCAAAGAGGATGACTACGACACACGCTTCCTGCGCTGCGTCGAGCTGGTGAAGCAGATGCTGGGCAGCTAGCGCAGCACAACAAAAAAGGCGCCGCGGCGCCTTTTTGTTATCACAGCGATTACTTCGCCATGCGCTTGTACTTGATACGCTTCGGCTCCAGCGCTTCGGCGCCGAGGGTGCGTTTCTTGTACTCTTCGTACTCGGTAAAGTTACCTTCGAAGAACTCCACCTTACCTTCATCCTGATAGTCGATGATGTGGGTGGCGATACGGTCGAGGAACCAGCGGTCGTGCGAGATCACCATCGCGCAGCCCGGGAACTCCAGCAGGGCGTTTTCCAGTGCGCGCAGGGTTTCGATATCCAGGTCGTTGGTTGGTTCGTCGAGCAGCAGCAGGTTGCCGCCCACCTGCAGCAGTTTCGCCAGGTGCAGACGACCACGCTCACCGCCGGACAGTTCGCCGACGCGTTTGCCCTGATCGGTACCCTTGAAGTTAAAGCGACCGACATAAGCGCGGCTTGGCATTTCGGTGTTGCCGATGCGCATAATGTCCTGACCGCCAGAAACTTCTTCCCACACGGTTTTTGAATTATCCATCGCATCGCGGAACTGATCGACCGACGCCAGCTTCACGGTTTCGCCCAGCTCAATGCTGCCGGAATCCGGCTGCTCCTGGCCTGACATCATGCGGAACAGCGTCGATTTACCGGCGCCGTTAGGACCGATGATACCGACGATGGCGCCTTTCGGCAGCGAGAACGACAGATCGTCAATCAGCACGCGATCGCCATACGCTTTGCTCAGATTCTTCACTTCCAGCACTTTGTCGCCGAGGCGCGCGCCAGGTGGAATGAACAGTTCGTTGGTCTCGTTACGTTTCTGATAATCGGTGTTGTTGAGCTCTTCAAAGCGCGCCAGACGGGCTTTGCCCTTGGACTGACGGCCTTTCGCGCCCTGACGCACCCACTCCAGCTCTTTCTCGATCGATTTGCGACGCGCCGCTTCCTGAGAAGCCTCCTGCGCCAGACGCTGATCTTTCTGCTCCAGCCAGGAGGAGTAGTTGCCTTCCCATGGAATGCCTTCGCCACGGTCCAGCTCCAGAATCCAGCCGGCAACGTTATCGAGGAAGTAACGGTCGTGGGTGATGGCTACCACGGTGCCTTCGAAGTCGTGCAGGAAACGCTCCAGCCACGCGACGGATTCGGCATCCAGGTGGTTGGTCGGTTCGTCGAGCAGCAGCATGTCTGGCTTTTCCAGCAGCAGACGGCACAGCGCGACGCGGCGGCGTTCACCACCGGACAGGTTGGCGATTTTGGCATCCCACTCCGGCAGACGCATGGCATCGGCGGCGCGGTTCAGCTGGGTTTCCAGGTTGTGCCCGTCGTGTGCCTGGATCACTTCTTCAAGACGACCCTGCTCAGCGGCCAGCTTGTCGAAGTCGGCATCCGGATCGGCGTACAGCGCGTACACTTCGTCGAGACGCTTCAGCGCGCCAACCACTTCCGCGACCGCTTCTTCCACCGACTCACGCACGGTGTGTTCCGGGTTCAGCTGAGGTTCCTGCGGCAGATAGCCGACTTTGATGCCCGGCTGCGGGCGCGCTTCCCCTTCGATATCTTTATCGATGCCGGCCATGATGCGCAGCAGGGTCGATTTACCCGCGCCGTTCAGGCCGAGTACGCCAATTTTGGCGCCAGGGAAAAAGCTAAGGGAGATATTCTTCAGAATGTGACGCTTCGGCGGAACCACTTTGCCGACGCGATGCATGCTATAGACGAATTGAGCCACGTTGTGATGAGCCTCTTGGTCTGTAATGGGTGGAACGTCAGATGCTGAAGTTTAGCCGTTTTCACCCGGCAATCACAGCCGCATTGCGCGCAATCTTCCGCAGCGGCGGAATAATGCTAGCCGCAGTGCAGGGTGAGCCTGGCCGCCTGCAGCACGGCGAGCAGCGCGGGCGGAGGCGGGCTGTCGCTGACCAGCATATCAAACAGCGAGAAGTCGCCAATGCGCGCCGGCAGTACCTTGCCGTACTTGCTGCTGTCGCCGACCACGATTTTGGTCTGCGCCCGCTGCAGCGCCAGATGCTTGATGGGCAGTTCGTTGAGGTTGTAACAGGTGGCACCCTGCGCGGCGTCCATGCCGGCGGCAGAGATAAAGGCTTTATTGGGGCAGAGCGCATCCAGCACCGTGACCTGCTCGAGCGGGGTAAACACGGCGTTATCGGCGTGGAATTCGCCGCCGCACAGAATCACCCGACAGTGCGGCTTCTCTTTTAACGCCAGAAAGGTATTGATCGCGCTGCAGATGGCGGTGAAGGGCAGATCGTTATCAATCGCTTCTATCACCAGCGGCAACGTGGTGCCGCAGTCGAAAAACACCGTGTCGTTGGCCTGTACCAGCGCGGCAGCCCGCTGTGCCAGCAGACGTTTCTTGCTGACGTTGAGGTTTTGCTGGTCGCTGACAAAATAGTGCGCCACGTTCTGCCGCGGGTCGCGCATCACATAGCCACCCAGCAGCACCACGCCCTGCGTCGCGCCGGTTAAATCGCGGCGGATGGTCATTTCTGACACGCCCAGCAGTTGCGCAGCCTGTTTTAAGTGCAGGGTGTCGCTGTGTTTCAGCGCCTGCGCCAGCTTATTGATTCGTTCGTCGCGGCGGGTTTCCATGCGTCTCTCTGTAATATGCTGTCCGCTGAGGCAGACTACTTAACTAACAATGGCGTGCTACACGACGTAACTCAGCATCCATTATCACATAAATGCGGAATTTTAAAGGATTAAGATACGTTAGGCAGGCGTTTTATCTTACCTGCAATAAGTTTGGCGCGTAAAGCTCATAGGGGGATTATACGCTGCTGCTTTTGATGTTTTGATCACTGTCTAAGAGAAGTTAGCGTGCTGGTGGGCTTTTTTTAAAAACGAAAAAGTTCTATTCTTGATGAGTTAGAAAATGATGTTGATGATTTCTAATGTATGCTTTAAGTTTTTTCACTGAAAATGTTTCATATCGCAGCATAATAAACGCTTGAATACTTTTTTAATAGTGGAGGGATCCTATGTATTTAGAAAGTTTAATGATAAAAAATTATCGGAAGTTTGGCGATAAAGATAATGTTATTGCTTTTGTAAAACCCAAAGCGATAGAAATCCAGACAGAACCACAGGGCGTGCAATCAGTTATCGCGCCATCTACCACATTGATTATCGGAAAAAACAATGCGGGCAAAACGACAGTGGTCAACGCCCTAAAACTGATTTGCCAGAGTCGGCAGCCAACAGCCTCCGACTTTAACCTCTCCTATCTTAATGCATTGTTAAAAGAATATCGTAATGCTTTTGAAGAAAATAATAACACGATTTTTGATGAACTAGATACGCCGAAGCTGGAGTTTATTTTACAGATTAGCGTAGAATTTGACGAAAAAAACCGCATGACCAACCTTTCTCCTTTTATCTCTATTAGCGAAGAAGAAAGCGAAAAGCCAGTCAGTGTTTACATCAAAATCATCGTTTCACTTGTAGAAGAGTCATCTTTTAAGACGCGCGTCAGTGAAATTTTAAAGGAAACTGATAATCAAGGTGTTCGGTTAGATGACAAGAAACAGTTTGAAAGATTCTATGCTATTTTAGCTAAAGAATTACGCGATGAAGGAACTAACGGAAAATTTTATAAGATTGCTTTTTTTGACGTAAAAGGTGAGGAGACTGAATCTTTCTTATTAAATAAATTGATAAATTTAAAAGAAATTAAAGCTAATCGTCATCTCAGTGACGAAGTTTTGTCTAATGTTTTTAATAAAATAGTGGCCTTTCAATTTTCCAATGATAAACCTTCTCGGCAAAAACTCGAGTCGAGTATTAAGGCTATGAATGAAAATATATCCTGCGATGTGGGTGGGAAGAGTTATGATATATCTCAGGTTTTAGCCGAAATAGAAAACACAAATAAGGTTGATTTGAATCTTTCAGGGAATGTAAGCTACGATGCCATTATGAAAGGTTTGATAAAATATAACTTTATGGATGGTGGTGATTATATCCCAGAAGATCAGTTTGGACTAGGGTATATCAATCTGTTAAATATTATTGGTGAGATAATTCATTTTGTTGATAGCTATGAAAATGAAAGCGAATATCACAGCATAAATCTGCTATTTATTGAGGAACCTGAAGCGTTTATGCATCCTCAGATGCAGGAGTTTTTTATTAAACGCATTGATAATGCGGTGAGAAAAGCTTTGGAAATTGCAAACACATCTTCCGGGGCCGTTAAAGCACTTCAGTGCCAGATAGCGATTACTACGCACTCCTCACATATCGTTAATAGTAAGATTCACAGCAGCAATACTATTTATAATTTAAATTATTTGACATCTATCAACAAGTTTACCAAAGCGATAATATTAACGGACGCATCGGTTATCGAAGATGACAGCGGCGTAGAGGAGAAAGAAGAAGGTAATGCTAAGAAAACTGGACAAAAAAAATCAACAAAAAAAGGTGTGAAAAAATCCAGTAAAGATGAAATTGATAAGACCCTTATTTTTATAAAGAAACATATTAAATATAAGGTGTCTGAACTCTTTTTTTCTGATGCCGTTATCTTCGTCGAAGGTATAACCGAAGAAACCCTGCTCAATCATTTGATTGAAGAACATGTCGAACTTTGCAATTATCACATTTCCGTTTTTAATATAAATGGAGCTCATGGTAAATTATATTTACCCTTGGTCAAAAAACTTAGCATTCCATGCTTGATTGTCACAGATCTAGACATAAAACGTGCCAAATGCGAAAAAAATGAAAATCATGATACTAAAGATGATTGCATGGCTTGTGGACAAATAGCTAAAAAAGAAAACGTTAAATTCCAAAAGGGGTGTACCCCAAGTTATGTTCAGATCACTAGCTTAGCAGGAAGGTCAACTACTAACGCCACGCTTAAGGCGCTAAATATGAGATTTAAAGGTAAAGCAGAACTTGATTCGGATAAGATAGACAATATTGATTTTTTTGAGGATAATAATTGCTTTGTTGTATTTCAAAAAGATCCGATACAAGGGCAATATGCCACTAGCTTTGAAGAGGCCTTAATTCTTACCAATTTCAATAATGTTATAATTAATGATGTGCTTTTAGAATGTGCAAAACAAACATACAAGGAGATTGTAGGGAAGAATGTTGTAAACTATGATGAATTAATAAAAAAATCTTTTCAGCTACAAAAGAAACTCTCCAATAGTAAAAGCGATTTCTCTAATAAGATTTTACTTAAGTATTTTACCGGCGAAGAGCGTTTTTCGTTACCCAACTACTTAAACACAGGTCTCGTGTGGCTTGCTAAGAAGTTAAAGTCGAATAACACTCTCTCCTCCGGAGAAGTTCTGCTGGCTGAGGAAACAACGAAAACTCTGTTGGTCGGTGGCAATAAGGAATCTCAACATGACGCCCAATGAGTTAGAGAATAAAATTCAGAAAGAATTGTTCAGCTGCGTAGATGGTTTCAATAGCTTTTATTTTAGTGCAGGTGCCGGCGCGGGTAAAACACATGCGTTGATTGAGGTGTTGAAATATATTGTTAACCGTAAATTAAATTACAATAAAACTTTGCAGCAAGTAGCATGCATCACTTATACCAATATTGCCGTGTCAGAAATAACTAAAAGGCTTGGTAATTCAGATGCAGTGATGGTTTCTACCATTCATGATAGATTGTGGGACATAATCAAACGATACCAGCCAGAGCTGATTATCTGCCATAAAGAAAAAATCACTAAAGTCATTCAAGCATGCCAACATGACCTTGCTAATGAAAAGAGAGCTCAATTTTATAAAGAACTAAACGGCTCAGAAAAAGAGGAGTTCAAAAAATATGTCATTGAGACAAAGGGGATTTTTTATCGAAAGAATTTTTTGAGTAGCAGGGATTTTAAAGAATTATATAATAATTACGAAGAAATAAAGAAGCCTGATTTTTTTGATAGATGTATTAAAAATCTAGAGAATTTTAGTTTTGTTGTTAAAAGAATACACAAAATAGATTCTCTTGAGGTAGCAATTACACGAATTAATGACGGAAAAATCAAACGCGTTAATTATGATAGTAATATTAACACTGACATGCTTCATCGAATGAAGTTTAGCCATGAGACTTTACTGGAATACGGTTTGATTCTGGTAGCGCGTCATCCTATATTATGCCGTATCATCATTGATCGTTACCCCTATTTTTTTATCGATGAATGCCAGGATTCACATGAAAATGTGATACGGATTACTAAAAAATTACATGATTACGCCGTGGAAAAGAATAAGAAATGGTTAGTTGGTTATTTTGGTGATGTAGTGCAAAATATTTATGATGATGGAGTAGGTGAAACTATAAGTGAGATTCATTATGGAATAAAATTAATATCTAAACATATCAATCGAAGGTCGCACCAGCAAATTATCGACGTCTGTAACAAGATACGCGCTGATAGCATTGTTCAAATACCCATAGACTCTGCGCGTAATATAGGCGAAGTGAAATTTTATTATGATAGGTCAGGTGAGAAAATTTCAACCGCACGTGAATTCCTTGAGCGGTATAAAAGCGACTTAAAAGAAAATAAACTAGCGTCAGCCGAAAAAAAACACATTCACTGTTTGGTGTTAACCAATAAGTTAATGGCAGAGTTTAGTGGATTTATCGATGTTTATGAAGTATATAGCAAATCGAACATCTTTTATAATGAATTAAATACCAAGGTGTTGTCTCAAAATAAAGATAAGCTTCATTCTTCGGTTCTGTTTATTTATTACTTGGTTAAACTTTATCAAGATATACAACATAAAAATGTATCCTACTTCGATGTTTTTGGTGTATACAGCAAAAATATGACTTTTTATCAGGCTAGTAAGGTTATCAGAGAATTAGGTGAACAGAAATTCGAGTGTTTAAAATCGTGGGTAGAATGCATTTGTTACTTTTTGGACAATAGCGAAGCTAAAACGGAATTGGCTAAGGCATTGATGAATCGCCTCAAGATTGAAGAAGATAAAACCGAGTCCGGTAGCATATTTCGCGATATGATGATGGATACCATTAGTATATTAATGAATCCAGCTAATGTTGAGGAGACAGTTCGTGTCAACTATAACGAAAGCTTGCTTGAAATGTCTATGGAAAGTTTAATGCGCTGGAGCGATTTTATTGATGCTAAAAAAGGAGAGGACATTACTTTTCATACCTATCATGGTTCTAAAGGGGAAGAATATGAAAATGTAGCAATCATTCTGGAGCACGACTTCGGCTCACAAAGGAAAAAATTCAAATCCTATTTTGAAAATGTTGGCCATAGTGAAAGCTGTGCATATATTGACTCTTTAGATTTTGAACGAAGGAAATTGCATATCAATACACGAAATCTACTTTATGTTGCATGTTCTCGAGCCATTAAAAATTTAAGGGTGCTCTATCTTGATGACATCAACGATATTGATGCAGGTATTAATACTATTTTCAGTCATGTTGAAAATTGGCGGAACACCTCGCAAGAAACTTCCTGCTCCGATTAAATTGTTAAGGCACTAAGTATCGCGCTTAATACATCACCCGCTGAAGAGAACGCTATAGCGGGTGATGTCATGGAAATACGAATTTCATGCAATTAATAAATGACCTTGTGTTAGATTACCTAACTTTCTAAATCATGCCGTTATCTTTTCCTCTTAAATCGCCACCAGCCCGCGCACGCCCTCGCTTTCCATATTCGCCCCCGCGCCGCGCTGCACAATTTCGCCGCGCGACATCACCAGGTAGCTGTCGGCCAGTTCGGCGGCGAAATCGTAAAACTGCTCAACCAGCAGGATCGCCATGTCACCGCGCTGCGCCAGCTGGCGGATTACTGCACCGATCTCTTTGATCACCGACGGCTGGATCCCTTCGGTCGGCTCATCGAGGATCAACAGCTGCGGCTGGCAGGCCAGCGCCCGGCCGATCGCCAGTTGCTGCTGCTGGCCGCCTGACAGATCGCCGCCGCGCCGCGTTTTCATCTCGCGCAGTACCGGAAACAGCTGGTAGATCTCCTCCGGTACCCGGCTGGCCTGGGCACCGGAGAAGCGCGCCAGCCCCATCAGCAGGTTCTCTTCCACCGTCAGACGCGGAAAAATTTCGCGCCCCTGCGGCACGTAAGCAATACCGGCCTGCACGCGCTGGTGGGGCTTGCGCGTGTTAATCAGCTGGTTCTGCCAGCGAACCTCGCCGGATTTGACCGGAATCAGCCCCATCAGACACTTCAGCAGCGTGGTTTTGCCCACGCCGTTGCGCCCGAGCAGGCAGGTGATCTCGCCCGGGCGAGCCTCGAACGACAGACCGCGCAGGATATGGCTGCCGCCGTAATATTGATGCAGTTCTGCTACCTGTAACATCTCAGCGCCCCAGATATACGTCGATAACCCGATCGTCCGCCTGTACCTCGCGCAGCGATCCCTCAGCCAGCACCTGGCCCTGATGCAGCACCGTCACGTGGTCGGCAATGGTTTCCACAAAGCCCATGTCATGTTCCACCACCATCAGTGAGTGCTTGCCCGCCAGGCTGCGGAACAGCTCGGCGGTGTAGTCGGTTTCGGCATCGGTCATGCCGGCTGCCGGTTCGTCCAGCAGCAGCAGGTGCGGCTCCTGCACCAGCAGCATGCCGATTTCGAGAAACTGCTTCTGCCCGTGCGACAGCAGACCCGCCTGCCGCTGGCGTTCGCCGCCGAGCCGCAGCAGTTTCAGCACCTCGTCGATGCGATCGCGCTGCTCGCCGCTAAGCCGGGCGCGCAGGCTGGCCCACACCGATTTATCGTTTTTCAGCGCGATTTCGAGGTTTTCAAACACCGTCAGCGCTTCAAACACCGTGGGTTTCTGAAACTTGCGGCCAATGCCGGCGCGGGCGATTTCGACCGGCGACAGCTGGCGCAGATCGGTATCCTGGTCGTAGATCACCTGGCCGCTGTCCGGGCGGGTTTTGCCGGTGATCACGTCCATCAGCGTGGTTTTCCCCGCGCCGTTCGGGCCGATCACGCAGCGCAGCTCGCCGACACCGATCTGCAATGACAGATCGGTCAGCGCGCGGAAGCCGTCAAACGAGACGTTGATGTTCTCCAGCAGCAGCACCGGATCGGTTTGCTGACGATGGCGATCCGCCGGGTGCGGTTGGGTAAACAGTTGCTCAGTCATGACGCCTCCGGCGCAGCAGGCCAATTACGCCACGCGGCAGGAACAGCGTGACCAGGATGAACATCAGGCCCAGGAAAAACAGCCAGTATTCCGGGAAAGCGACGGTGAACCAGCTTTTGGCACCGTTGACGATGGCCGCACCCAGCAGCGGGCCAATCAGCGTGCCGCGTCCGCCGAGCGCCACCCAAATCGCCGCTTCAATCGAGTTGGTCGGCGACATTTCACTCGGGTTGATGATGCCGACCTGCGGCACGTACAGCGCACCAGCCAGCCCGCACAGCACGGCAGAGAGCGTCCAGACGAACAGTTTGAAGCCCTTCGGATCGTAACCAATAAACATCAGGCGGTTTTCCGCATCGCGCACCGCCGTCAGCACGCGACCAAACTTACTGCGCGCCAGGGCAAAGCCCAGCGCCAGGCTGAACAGCAGCAATAGCACGGTCGCGATAAACAGTGCGATACGCGTGCCGGTAGCGGTGACGCTGAAACCGAGCAGGGTAGTAAAACCGGTAAAGCCGTTGTTGCCGCCAAAGCCGGTTTCGTTGCGGAAAAACAGCAGCATGCCAGCGTAAGTCAGCGCCTGCGTCATGATGGAAAAGTAGACGCCTTTGATTCTGGAGCGAAAGGCGAAGAAGCCAAACAGCAGCGCCAGCAGGCCCGGCACCAGTACAATCAGGCACAGCGCCCAGAGAAAGTGCTGGCTGCCGGCCCAGAACCACGGCAGCTCATTCCACGACAGAAACGACATAAACGCCGGCAAACCGCTGCCTGCGGCCTGGCGCATCAGGTACATGCCCATGGCATAGCCGCCGAGGGCAAAAAACAGCCCGTGGCCGAGCGACAGCAGCCCGGCGTAGCCCCACACCAGATCCAGCGCCACCGCGACAATCGCATAGCAGAGGATTTTGCCGACCAGCGTCAGCGTATAGGTGGAGATCGCCAGCGGATGGCTGGCGGGCAGCAGGGCGCAGAACGGCAGCACCAGCAGCAGCGCGGTCACGATGACGCCGAGAATCAGGCTGAGGCGCGGCGCTTTGCGCACCACGCGTAAGGTCAGTGGCTGGCTCATCAGTCAATCACCCTCCCTTTAACGGCAAACAGACCCTGGGGACGTTTCTGGATGAACAGCACGATCAGCACGAGGATCAGGATTTTGCCGAGCACCGCACCAATCTGCGGCTCCAGCACTTTGTTGAGGATGCCGAGACCAAAAGCCGCCACCACGGTGCCGGCCAGCTGACCGACGCCGCCGAGCACCACCACGAGGAATGAGTCGATGATGTAGCCCTGACCCAGTTCCGGCCCGACATTGCCCAGCTGCGACAGCGCGACGCCGCCGAGTCCGGCAATGCCGGAACCGAGTCCAAACGCCAGCATGTCGATGCGCCCGGTCGGCACGCCGCAGCAGTCGGCCATGGCGCGGTTCTGCGTGACCGCCCGCACATTCAGCCCCAGCCGGGTTTTATTCAGCAGCAGCCAGGTGAGCGCCAGCACCGCGATGACAAACAGGATCACCGCGATGCGGTTATACGGCAGCACCAGATTCGGCAGCAGCTGCCAGCCACCGGACAGCCAGCCCGGATTGGCCACTTCGAGGTTCTGCGCACCAAACAGCATGCGCACCAGCTGAATCAGCATCAGGCTGATACCCCAGGTGGCGAGCAGCGTCTCCAGCGGGCGACCGTATAAGTGGCGGATGATGGTGCGTTCCAGCAGCATGCCCATCGCGGCGGTGACGGTGAAGGCCACCGGCAGCGCCAGCAGCGGGTACCACGCCAGCCACTGCGGGGCAAACTGCTGGAACAGATTCTGCACCAGCCAGGTGGCGTAGGCGCCGAGCATCAGCATCTCGCCGTGCGCCATGTTGATCACGCCCAGCAGGCCGTAGGTGATCGCCAGGCCGAGCGCGGCCAGCAGCAGAATGGAGCCGAGCGACAGGCCGGTAAACGCCTGGCCGAGCCAATCGCCCCACATCAGGCGCTGCCTGATGTGCTGCAGGCTGGCGGCCGCAGCGGCGCGCACCTGCGCATCGGGTTCGTTGCTGGCCTGGGTTAAGCGCGTCAGGCTGGCCTGCATCGCCGGATCGCCCGATTCTCCGAGCAGCGTGACCGCTTTCAGGCGCAGCGCGGCGTCCGGGCTGGCGAGCTGCAGATTCGCGGCGGCCATCGCCAGCACCGCGCGTACTTTGCTGTCCTGTTCGGCGGCAAGGCGCTGTTCAATCAGCGGCAGCTGGTCAGGCGCGGCATCGTTTTGTAATTGCTGCGCTGCGCGCAGGCGAGTCGCCGCATCGTCACTCACCAGCTGGTGGGCGGCGAGGGCGCTGGCAATCAGCACGCGCAGCCGGTTGTTCATGAAGAGTTTTTTGGTTTCGCCGTCCGGCTGCCGGGCGCTGTCGAGCGGCAGAAGCTGGTCAGCCTGTTTGCTGAACGGCTGTTTGTTCTGGTCGATAACCACGCTTTCATTGCGCAGCGCCTGCAGCAGCGGCAAGCGGCTGGCCTGCGGCGCCGCAGCCCACTGCTGCAGCAATGTCGCCTGCTGCGTGCGGCTGGCGGCGGCGAAGTCAGCGCCATCACCGGCCTGCGCCAGCCACGGCAGCAGTAACAGCAGGCAGCTGAGAATACGGCGGAGTGTCATGGTGATCATCCTGTTATGGTTACATTGGGTGCGGTGTGGCCCTCATCAGGGTTAGGGCGTTGTCTGGCCCTCACCCTAACCCTCTCCCGCAAGCGGGAGAGGGAACCGATCGAGCGAATGAAGAGCGCCTCACTCACATGCAGCAGCGCCTCACTCACATGCAGCAGCCCTCACATGCAGCAGCGTCTCCCTCTCCCCGTGGGAGAGGGCCGGGGTGAGGGCCAGCGGGCCAGAGGGCGAGGACCATCAGCCTCCCCTTACTGCGCCGACTTCACCGGATAATCCGGCTTCTTATCATTCCCGGCGATGTACGGGCTCCACGGCTGGGCGCGCACCGGCTGTTCGGTCTGCCACACCACGTTGAACTGGCCGTTCTCCTCCACCTCACCAATCATCACCGGCTTGTGCAGATGGTGGTTGGTTTTGTCCATGGTCAGCGTGAAGCCGTCCGGTGCTTTGAACGTCTGTCCGGCCATCGCGGCGCGCACTTTGTCCACATCGGTGGTGCCGGCTTTCTCTACCGCCTGCGCCCACATGTGCAGACCAACGTAGGTGGCTTCCATCGGATCGTTGGTCACTACGGTGCTGGCGTTCGGCAGGTTGTGCGCTTTGGCGTAAGCGCGGTAGTCGGCCACGAACTTCGCATTAGTCGGGTTATCCACTGACTCAAAGTAGTTCCACGCCGCCAGCTGACCGACCAGCGGTTTGGTGTCGATGCCGCGCAGCTCTTCTTCCCCCACAGAGAAAGCGATCACCGGAATGTCGGTTGCTTTAATGCCCTGGTTCGCCAGCTCTTTGTAGAACGGTACGTTGGAATCACCGTTGATGGTGGAGATCACCGCGGTTTTGCCACCGGCGGAGAATTTTTTGATATTGGACACGATGGTCTGGTAATCGCTGTAACCAAACGGCGTGTAAACCTCTTCGATATCCTTATCCTGCACGCCTTTGCTATGCAGGAAGGCGCGCAGAATCTTGTTGGTGGTGCGCGGATAGACATAGTCGGTGCCGAGCAGGAAGAAGCGTTTGGCGCTGCCGCCATCTTCGCTCATCAGATATTGCACCGCCGGGATCGCCTGCTGGTTCGGCGCGGCGCCGGTGTAGAACACGTTCGGCGACATCTCTTCGCCTTCGTACTGCACCGGATAGAACAGCAGGCCGTTCAGCTCTTCAAACACCGGCAGCACCGATTTGCGCGAGACCGACGTCCAGCAGCCAAACACCACCGCCACTTTGTCCTGAGTCAGCAGCTGGCGCGCTTTTTCGGCGAACAGCGGCCAGTTAGAGGCCGGATCGACCACCACCGGTTCCAGCTTCTTGCCCAGCACGCCGCCTTTGGCGTTAATCTCATCGATGGTCATCAGCGCCACATCTTTCAGCGGCGTTTCGGAAATCGCCATGGTGCCGGACAGCGAATGCATAATGCCGACTTTGATGGTGTCTGCCGCCTGTGCGGTAAAGGCGAAGCCCATGCTGGCAACGGTAGCGGAGAGCGCGAAAGCTTTAAGCAACGAACGTCGTTTCATCATTTAAACCCCTAACTGTGTTATCTGTTGTTATTCAATGGGTTGAAGCCGAGCCTGCTGTAACATGTGCAACGTAATCTTCCTGACCTCGGCCTTACTGACGGCAATGTGGTCGGTTAAAATGCGCTGTGCCTCCTCGGTGTGTTGCTGAAAAATCGCCCGTAAGATCTGAGCGTGCTCGCGGTACGTGGCATCGACCCGGTCATCCCGCGTGAAGTCGAGACGGCGAATGATGCGGATTTTTTCTGTCAGCTCGGCGTGGATGCGCGCCATCTCCTGATTGCCCGCCGCGGCCACCAGCGCCATGTGAAACGCTTCGTCGTGCGCTGATACCGCTTTGCCATCTTCCAGCCGGGCATCGTCGATCCAGAAGGTTTTCAGCGCGGTCAGGGTTTCCGCGCAGGCCAGCGGCGGCAGCGCGCACAGGCGGCGCACCGCTTCGCGTTCCAGCACGGTGCGGAAGTCGTACAGCTCCTCGAAGTAGGCGAAATCGAACGGCCGCACCTGCCAGCCGCTGCGAAACCACACCTCGACGTAGCCTTCGCGCTCCAGCCAGAACAGTGCCTGACGCACCGGCGTGCGGCTCACCGCCAGCCGCTCGGCGATTTCGTTTTCGCTGAAGCGGTCACCCGGCATCAGACGGAATTCAAAGATGTCCTGCTTCAGCGCCTGATAAACCTTTTCGGCCAGCGCTTCGGGACGGCCTTTGCTGCGGGGCGCGCTACTGTTCATACCTGCTCCTTAAGCCAGCCACAGCAGGGTGTCGCCCGGACTTACCGGACGGCCCGCCTGGCAGGCAATGCGTTTCACCGTGCCGGCCTGCGGCGCGACAATCGCCAGCTCCATCTTCATCGCTTCCACGATGATCAGTGTCTGACCGGCCTGCACCGTATCGCCCGGCGCAACCAGCACTTTCCAGATGTTGCCGTTCATGTCAGCGCACACCGCCAGCGCATCGTCCTCTGCGTCGGCGACCCCCAGCGTCTCTTCACGGGTGAGCGGCGCTTCCTGCTCTTCCTGCGCCCACAGCGTGACTTCCTGCTCAAACGCTGCGGCCTGACGTTCACGGAAGGCACTGATTTCCGTCGCGTTGTCGGCGAGGAACTGCTGATGCGCCGCGAAATCAAACTCGCTCTGCTCGATGCGGATGCGGGCGCGGCCGGCGCGGAAATCGTCGCGCAGTTGCGTCAGTTCTGCTTCGCTCACCGGATAGAAACGCACTTGGTCAAAGAAGCGCAGCAGCCAGGGTTCGCCGGCGGCAAACTGATCGTTTTGCAGGAACTTGTTCCAGATGGGCAGCGTGCGCCCCACCAGCTGATAGCCGCCCGGTGAATCCATGCCGTAGATGCACATGTACATGCCGCCAATGCCCACCGTGCCTTCGGCGGTAAAGGTGCGCGCCGGGCTGTATTTAGAACTCAGCAGGCGATGGCGCGGATCGATCGGCACCGCGCACGGCGCGCCGAGATAGACATCGCCGAGACCGAGAATCAGATAGCTGGCGGCAAACAGGGTGTCGCGTACCGCTTCGCGGCTCGCCAGTCCATTGATGCGCTGAATGAAGTCAACGTTATTCGGCAGCCACGGCGCGCTGGCGCGAACCGTCTCTTTGTAACGCTCCACCGCGCCGAGCGTGGCGCTGTCTTCAAACGCCATCGGCAGCCAGACGATGCGCGACGGCACTTTCAGCGCGCTGACGTCGTCCAGCCCGGCTTCCAGCTCCAGCAGCAGCGTCATCAGCTGCTGCTGACCAATTACCAGGCTGTCATAGCGCACCTGCAGCGAGCGCACGCCGGGCGACAGCTCTTCAATGCCGGGCTCTGCACGCTGGCGCAGCGCCTGCATCAGCAGGTGTACGCGCAGGCGCAGCGCCAGATCCAGCACGTTATCGCCGTACTCAATCAGCACATATTTGTCGCCCGCCTGGCGGTAGACCGCCGCAGGCGTGGTGGCGGTCGCCGGCAGCGCCGCTAACAGGGTGGCAGAACCGATGTCGCTCGCCGCCAGCGAAGGCACCGCGAAGGCCGGTGCGTGCTGGCTGCGCAGCGTGGTTACGCTGTGCGCCTGGGCTTTCTCCAGCGCGACCGCTTCGTCAGCGCTGATCGGGTGGAAGCGGATGCGATCGCCCGGTTTGACCTGGCCGACTTTCCACAGCTCGGCTTTGGCGATGGTGACCGGGCAGACGAAGCCACCAAGGCTTGGGCCGTCGTGCGTCAGGATCACCGGGAAGTCACCGGTAAAGTTCACCGCGCCGATGGCGTATTCGCAGTCGTGTACGTTAGACGGATGCAGCCCGGCTTCACCGCCGTTAGCGCGCGTCCAGCTGGGTTTAGGCCCGACCAGACGGACGCCCAGCCGGTTGGAGTTGTAATGCACCTGCCAGTCGCTGGCAAAGAACTCATCGATGGCGGCCTGGGTGAAGAAATCCGGTGCGCCGTGCGGGCCGTACAACACGCCAATGCGCCATTCGCTGCCGTAGTGCGGCACCAGCGCGCGATCCAGCGCTTCGGGGTCGCTGACCGGGGCTGGCGTGGTGCAGGCGGCGAGCGTCGGCTGAGAGATCGGCAGCATGTCGGCGACGCGCAGCGTGCGTCCGGCGTGGCCGCCAAACTGACCCAGCGAGAAGGTGGCGCGGCTGCCAAGATACTCCGGCACATCGAAACCATTACGCACCGCTAAATAGGTGCGGCAGCCGCTCTGCGCGCGGCCCAGCGTCAGGGTTTGTCCGGCTTTCACCGCCACCGGCTGCCAGTAGTCGACCGCGCTGCCGTCGAGATCGGCCGGACAGTCGGCACCGGTCAGCGCAATCAGTGCATCGCTGTGGAAACGCAGCGTCGGGCCCTGCAGGGTGAACTCCAGCCCGGCGGCGCTGGCGTGGTTGCCGACGATACGGTTGGCCAGGCGGAAGGCGAAGTCATCCATCGGGCCGGACGGCGGCACGCCGATGTCCCAGTAGCCCAGGCGGCCGGGAAAGTCCTGAATGCTGCTGAACGTCCCCGGCTGCAGCACTTCGATGACGCTGGCCGCCGGCGTAAAGCCGTCAAGGAAGCGCGTCCAGACGTTGCCGCTGCGGAAGGCGTCGGTCGCCACGATCTGACGCAGATAATCGAGATTGGTGGCGATGCCGTGCAGTTGGGTAGCGTCGAGCGCCTGCTGCAGCTTCGCCAGCGCGGCGTCGCGCGTTTCGCCATGCACGATCAGTTTGGCCACCATCGGATCGTAAAACGCCGTCACTTCGCTGCCGGTCTCGATCCAGCCGTCGACGCGCACCGCCGGCGGGAAGCTGACGTGGGTTAACACGCCCGGGCTCGGCTGGAAGTTTTTCAGCGGATCTTCGGCGTACAGCCGCACCTCAATCGATGCGCCGTGCGGTGCCTGCTGCAGACGATCCCAGTCGATGGCATCGTCCGCCGCCACCTGCAGCATGCACTCCACCAGGTCAAGGCCGGTGACGCACTCGGTCACCGGATGCTCCACCTGCAGGCGGGTGTTCACTTCGAGGAAATAAAACGCGTCCTGCGCGGCGTCATAGATGTACTCCACGGTGCCGGCGCTGCGGTAATTAACCAGCTCGCCCAGCCGCACCGCTGAAGCCAGCAGCGCTTCACGCGTGGCCTGCGGCAGATTAGGGGCCGGCGTCTCTTCCACCACCTTCTGATTGCGGCGCTGCAGCGAACAGTCGCGTTCGCCCAGCGCAATCACCTTGCCCTTGCCGTCGCCAAAAATCTGTACTTCCACGTGGCGCGCGCGGTCGATGCAGCGTTCAAGAAACACGCCGGCATCGCTGAAAAACTGCTCGCCCAGACGGCGCACGCTCTCCCACGCGTTTTCCAGGGCCGTGGCGTCGGCGCAGCGGGTCAGACCGATGCCGCCGCCGCCGGCGGTGCTTTTCAGCATCACCGGATAGCCAATGTCTTCCGCCGCGCTGAGTGCGTCCTGCAGCGAACTGAGCAGCGGCGTGCCCGGCGTCATCGGCACGCCGGCGCTGGCGGCCAGCTCACGGGCGCGATGCTTGAGACCAAATTCGCCAATCTGCTGCGCGGTCGGGCCGACAAACGCGATGCCGGCCTCTTCGCAGGCGGCGGCGAACGGCAGGCTCTCGGAGAGAAAACCGTAGCCGGGCCAGATGGCCTGCGCGCCGCTTTGCTGCGCAGCGGCCAGAATTTTGTCGATGCGCAGATAGCTGTCGCTGGCTTTGTCACCGCCAAGGGCGATAGCCACATCGGCTTCGGTAACGTGACGCGCATTGCGGTCGGCATCCGAATAGACCGCCACGCTGGTTACGCCGAGGCGCTTCAGGGTGCGGATGGCACGGCAGGCGATTTCGCCACGGTTAGCAATCAGAACGGTGCTGAACATGATTAGTGATTCCCCTGTGACGTCAGCCAGTTGCGCCAGCCGCCGAATTCAGTGATTTCCAGCGCCTGGGTCAGCGCTGCCGGTTCGCAGATAAAGCCTTTCACGATGCGTCCATCCGCCAGCGTCAGCGAACCGATGCCGAGCGGCGCCGGGATTTCCGCGACGAATTCGCCAAAGCGCGCCAGCGGGATGTCCCACAGTTCGACGGTGATGGCGGCACCGCTGTCGCCGCGTAGCAGGCCGGGCTTTTTGATCGGGCCATCAAGCAGGGCGAACAGGCGATAGTGGCTGGCGGTTTGCGTCTCTTCGACCCACACCGCCTGACGCGTGGTGAGCTGGAAATTCAGCGGCATGCCGGTGAGATGGGCACCGACCACCGCCACGCGCACGTGGTCAGGCGACGGCGGCAGCGCGGCGGGCTGCGGCGGCAGCGCTTTGCCGGTGGCCCCGAGCGGCAGCGCCAGCTGCTGCTGCCAGCGCAGGCCAAACGTCGCCAGCGCGCGGTCGTGCCACGCCGGGGCGATCAGCGTGATGCCCGCGGGCAGCCCATCGGCGCGGAACGGGCCAGGCAGCGCCAGCGCGCTGAGGTCGGCCAGGTTCGTGAAGTTGGTATAGGTGCCGAACTGCGAGTTGTAGTGCACCGGCTCCTGCTGCATCTCTTCCAGCGTATGAATGGTGGGCGAGGTCGGCACCACCAGTGCATCGAACCGGGCCAGCGTCTGCTGGATCTGGCGCGTCAGTTCGGCACGCAGGTATTCCGCCTGATACGCCTCGACGGCGCTGTACTGGCGGCCGCTGCTGACGATGCCGTACACCACCGGATCCATCTCTTCCGGGCGGTCGAGCATCTCGCCGACCGCCACGGTGCGCTCGGCGACCCACGGGCCGTAATAGAGCTGCTCTGCCAGCTGGTGGAAAGGGGCGAAGTCGATAGGGTGCAGCGTCGCACCGCTCGCCGTGAGCTGCTCCAGCGCGCCGAGCCACGCCGCTTCCGCCTGCTGGTCACCGTAAAACTGCGGCGCGGCAGGGATCGCCAGCGAGGGCTGCGGCTGGAAACTGGCCGGTGCGCTGCGTGGCGACTGGCGCGCATAGGCGTCACCGGCGTCGTAGCCGCCCGCGATGCTGGCGACGCTAAAGGCATCGGCAACCGTCAGGGCGAACACCGAGATGGTGTCATTGAGACGGCAGGCCGGTACCACGCCGCTGGCCGAGAACCAGCCTTTGGTCGGCTTCAGCCCGACGATATTGTTAAAACCTGCCGGCACGCGGCCGGAGCCGGCGGTATCGGTGCCGAGCGAGAAGCCGACCAGGCCGCGCGCCAGCACTGACGCGGAGCCGGAGCTGGAACCGCCGCTGACGTAGGCCGGATTAAAGGTGTTGCTCACCGCGCCATACGGCGAGCGGGTGCCAACCAGACCGGTCGCGTACTGGTCGAGGTTGGTTTTACCGATGACGATAGCGCCTGCCGCTTTCAGCTTTGCCACCACGAAGGCATCGGCCGCGGCCTGATACGTCAGCGCCGGGCAGGCGGCGGTGGTCGGCCAGCCTGCCACGTCGATGTTGTCTTTGACGGCAAACGGCACGCCAAACAGCGGCAGCGCGGCCGGATTGCGCTGATATGCCGCCAGCAGCGGTTCAACCTGCGCCAGCAACTGGGCCGGCGAAGCGAGGTACAGCCAGGCATTATCCTGGTTATCGAGTGCGTCGAGATGTGCGGCCAGCAGTGCAGGGATCTGCTGTGCATCCTGCTGTGCGCAACGTTGCCAATCCTGAAGCGTAAAACCGAAGGTCGATGCCATGAGTGAATTCCAGCTGGTATACAAGATGGCATTCAACAGAGCAAAGCACGTGCCAGAGTTGTAACTGAATGAAAACGCGTAGCTATTTGATGGGTAATAAGTTTTTCTGATGATTATTTGCACAATTGCGGCGCAGGCGCTGAACAATCACGGTGCGCCTGGGTAAATTTTGTGAAGAACGTGGCAAGAGCCGGTTGGCCTGGTTAGCATGAAGGGAGTCCGGCATAAGCTGGAGCGCAGCAATGAGGAGAGCGGAGTGGAGAAGTGGCGTAACTGGATGATAGGGATCTGTCTGGTCAGCACGGCCGGCAGCGTGTGGGCCGATTCGCTGGATCAGCAACGACAGCGCTATGCGCAAATCAAACAGGCCTGGGACAACAAACAGATGGACCAGGTTGAGCAGCTGATGCCAACGCTGCAGGATTATCCGCTCTATCCGTACCTGCAGTACCGCCTGCTGGCGCAGGATCTCGATCAGGAGACCGGGCTGGCGGTGAAAAACTTTATTCAGCAGTATCCCACGCTGCCGCCGGCGCGCTCGCTGCAGACGCGCTTTGTTAACGTGCTGGCGCACCGCCAGGACTGGCCGGGCGTGCTCAGCTTCAGCCCGGATGAGCCGAAGCCGGTGCAGGCGCGCTGTAACTGGTACTACGCCAAATGGGCGACCGGTCAGCAGCAGGCGGCGTTTGACGGGGCCAAAGCCATCTGGCTGCGCGGGACCGCGTTACCGAACGACTGCGATAAGCTGTTCTCGGTGTGGCAGGCTTCAGGGCAGCTGTCGCCGATCACCATCCTCGAACGCATCCGCCTGGCGATGAAAGCCGGCAACGACAGCCTGGTTAATTACCTGGCGAAAATGCTGCCGGCGGATTATCAAACCACCGCCAGCGCGCTGATTGCGCTGCAGCAGAATCCCCAGACCGTCACCACTTTTGCCAGCACCCTCGGCCCGACCGATTTTACCCGCATGGCCACCAGCTACGCCTTTGCCCGCGTGGCGCGTCAGGATATGGACAACGCGCGGATGATGATCCCGCAGCTGGTTCAGGCGCAGAAGATGAGCCCGGCGGAAGAGCAGGATCTGAAAGAGACGGTGGTGTGGCGCATGATGGGTGCCGATCTCACCTCGGAGCAGGCGCGCTGGCGCGATGCGGTGGTGATGAACAGCGAATCCACCGCGCTGATTGAGCGGCGCGTGCGGCTGGCGCTGAGTGAAAACGACCGTCGCGGCCTGAACACCTGGATTGCCCGTCTGCCGGTGGAAGCCAAAGAGAAAGATGAGTGGCAGTACTGGCAGGCCGATTTACTGATGGCGCAGGGGCGCAAAGAGGAAGCGGAAGAGATTCTGCGTAAGCTGATGCAGCAGCGCGGCTTCTATCCGATGGTGGCGGCGCAGCGGCTGGGCGTCGAGTATCCGCTGCAGGTGGATCAGGCGCCGGCGGCGGACAATAGCGTGGTGCAGGGGCCGGAGATGGCGCGCGTGCGCGAGCTGATGTACTGGGGGCTGGATAACCTGGCGCGCAGCGAGTGGGCCAATCTGATCAGCAGCAAAACCCGTACCCAGCAGCAGATGCTGGCGCGCTACGCCAATGAACAGGACTGGTGGGATCTCAGCGTGCAGGCCACCATCACCGCGAAAATGTGGGACAGCCTGAAAGAGCGTTTCCCGCTGGCGTGGCGCAATCTGTATCAGCAATACACCAGCGATAAGGGCATCACGCCAAGCTACGCCATGGCGATCTCTCGTCAGGAGAGTGCGTGGAACCCGAAAGCGCGCTCACCAGTTGGCGCCAGTGGCCTGATGCAGGTGATGCCGGGCACCGCCAGCCATACCGTGAAGATGTATAACATTCCGGGTTACGTTAACAGCAGCCAGCTGCTCGATCCGCAGACCAATATTCAGATTGGTACGCAGTATCTGGAGTATGTCTATCAGCAGTTTGGTCAGAACCGCATCTTCTCTTCTGCCGCCTACAATGCCGGCCCGGGGCGGGTGCGCAGCTGGCTGAATACCAGCGGCGGCAAACTGGATGCGGTGGCGTTTATCGAAACCATTCCCTTCTCGGAAACCCGTGGCTACGTAAAAAACGTGCTGGCCTACGATGCCTATTACCGCTACTTCATGGGCAAGCCGGATAAGATTCTCGCCGACGGCGAGTGGAATCGCCGTTACTGACTGTGTTATGCTTCCGTACTCGTTAATGAGTACGGAAGCCTTCATGAGCCAACCCCTTTCCCCGCAGCCGGTTGAAGACAACTGGCTGCGTTTCATCGACCTGATGCACAACGCGTTTTCCGATGACGTAGCGCTGCCACTGCTGCAGCTGATGATGACGCCGGATGAGCGCGAAGCCTTAGGCACGCGCCTGCGCATTATCGAAGCGTTGATCAACGGTGATATCAGTCAGCGCGAGCTGAAAAACGAATTGGGCGTCGGGATTGCCACCATCACCCGCGGATCCAATAGCCTGAAAGAGGCGCCGCCCGAGCTGAAACGCTGGCTGGAAGCGCGCCTCGGGCGCAGCTGATTACTGCTGATACAGCGGGTGAGTGAACGGACAGAGCGCCAGAATCAGGGCCTGATGATAGACGCTGGAGCGGCTCAGCAGGCCGTGGGTGAAGGCGCCAATCGCACCGCCCTTGTGTTTGATATTCTCCACGCCGGTTAAGCGCGCCATCTCGTCACCGAGTTCGCGTCCGGCGGCCAGGCCGGTCATCACCACCGGCGGCAGCGTAAAGCTGGCGGAGCGGGATTCGCCGCGCTGCTGCGCATTCTCCACCACCATCCAGGCAAAGGCGCAGTCGCCCTCGATGCCCGCTTCAATCGCCACCCAGTAATCCGCCTGTGGCCGCACATGACGCGCGTTCGCCACACGCTGGCGTGCGCCAGTTCGCGTTTCGGCATCGCTTAAGGGCTGCGCGGCGACGCCGCTCTCGACCTCGACCCCTTCAATATGGCAGGATCCTTCGCCGAAAACGTCGTTGAACGCCTGAGCAATTGCGCGGATTTTTGCCGGATTGATGGTGGCTGCGACAACATGGTACATAATTACCTGAACCCTCAAGACAAATTTGTCGCAGTATAACGGAAATTAAGCATGTTACAGGTCTATCTTGTTCGTCACGGTGAAACGGTTTGGAATGCGGCCCGACGCATTCAGGGGCAGTCCGACAGTCCGCTGACGGATAAAGGTGAGCAGCAGGCGCATCAGGTGGGCGAGCGCGTGAAATCGCTGGGCATTACTCACGTGATTGCCAGCGATTTAGGACGTACCCGGCGCACCGCGGAGATTATCGCTGATGCCTGTGGTTGTACGGTGACGCTCGATGCCCGCCTGCGCGAGCTCAATATGGGCTGTCTGGAGCAGCGTCCGCTCGACGGCCTGACGGCGGAAGAGGAGAGCTGGCGTAAAGCGCTGGTGGATGGCACCGAAGGCGGCCGGATTCCGGGCGGCGAGTCGATGGAGGAGATGGCGACGCGCATGCATGCCGCGCTCAATGCCTGTCTCGATCTGCCGGCGGGTAGCCGCCCGCTGCTGGTGAGCCACGGCATGGCGCTGGGCGTGCTGGTGAGTACCATTCTCGGGCTGCCGGCCCATGCGGAGCGCCGTTTGCGTCTGCGTAACTGCTCGATTTCGCGTGTCGATCATCAGCAAAGCGCCTGGCTCGCCGCCGGCTGGGTGGTGGAGACGGCCGGGGATGTGTCGCATCTGGATGCCCCGGCGCTGGATGAGCTGCAGCGTTAAGCGCGGTAGCGCATGGCGCAGAATGACCGCGTATCGGTGCGTATCAATGATCGCGTATCGGTGCGCATCAATGCGCACCCTACGGGGTGCACGGGCAATGCGCATCGGCGACAAACGGTGAATTTTCTGTAGGGTCGCCATTCATGGCGACCTTCGGCAACGCCCGTTACTGCTGCGGACGAATTGGAATCAGATATTCGCAGCGAATCTCCATTGGCGGCTCGCTGCGCTTCTTGCCACCGTGCGTATAGAAACGCTCAATATCCTGGCCCTGACGGCGCACCAGGCCGAGGGTCGGCATACAGGTGCCGTACAGCAACAGAATAAACTCCTGCAGCGCAGTGCGCGGTCCCTGATAGCTGAACTGCACATAATCCCCGGCTTCCAGAATCACGCTCTGGTTTGACTGCATGCTCAGCGCCTGCTGGTCGGCCGGCACCGCCGTGGTGTACAGAATCTCCTGCTCATCATCCTTCTCATGGCTGGCGCGTACCTGATGCAGGCCGTACAGCACCGGCGGCACGGTATCGGTCTCCAGCAGGAACTGCTTCCAGAAGTGAATGCGCATCTCGTCGCGGTAGCTGGAGATCTGCTCCAGCGTACAGGTATAGCTTTGCGTTTGCCCCACCAGCACCGTTTCCGGCAGCGTGACGAACTGCGCTTGCGGCATCGGGTAATCATCGAGACGAATCGGCGGGCGAATGCCGTACGAATTCCACTCCGACGAGCGGCGATACCACGCAGGTGTCTGATTGAACTGCTTTTTAAACGCGCGGGTAAAGGTTTGCTGCGAATCGAAGCGATACTGCAGCGCAATGTCGAGGATTGGCCGGCTGGTGAGACGCAGCGCGACGGCGGCCTTGGACAGCCGGCGGGCGCGGATATACGCGCCGATGGCGTGGCCAGTAACTTCCTTGAACATTCGCTGCAGGTGCCACTTGGAATAGCCCGCTTTTAGCGCAACGTTATCGAGCGAAAGGGGTTGATCCAGATGGCTTTCCAGCCAGACAAGCAAATCGCGAATGATACCGGCTTGGTCCATAAAACATCCTCATAACTCTCTGGTGGCGCAACGATGAAGTCACCGAATAGTAGCACGAATTGCACAACGGCGCGGGGGTGGTTTGCCAGTTAACTGTGCTACATCAATGCGGGTTGAAACCCGTTAGGTTTGGTTCTCGGTTCGATTAACAGTACATTACATTCACATCTATTCCGTTTGCAATGGTAACTCAATGACAATAGCTCGCAATCTTATAGTCACGCTGGCAACATTTATGTTGAGTCAGAGCGTGCTGGCCGAGGAGATCGGCTCCGTTGACACCGTATTCAAGATGTTTGGCCCCGATCATAAGATCGTGGTGGAAGCCTTCGACGACCCCGACGTTAAAAATGTAACCTGTTATATCAGCCGGGCGAAAACCGGCGGTATTAAGGGCGGACTGGGTCTGGCGGAAGATACTTCCGACGCGGCCATCTCCTGTCAGCAGGTGGGACCGATAGAGCTTAGCGATAAAATCGCGCAGGGCAAGGCGCAGGGTGAAGTGGTGTTCCGCAAACGCACTTCACTGGTGTTTAAAAAGCTGCAGGTAGTGCGCTTCTTTGACCAGAAACGTCATGCGCTGGTGTACCTGAGCTATTCGGATAAAGTGGTCGATGGCTCACCGAAAAATGCGCTGAGCGCGGTGCCGATTATGCCGTGGCACTGAGCCGATAAAAAAACGCCCTGACGGGCGTTTTTTTGTTTCGCGACGGACGCTTAATCCTGCAGCTCGCCGCAGAAGCGGTAGCCTTCGCCGTGGATAGTGGCGATGATTTCCGGCGTATCCGGCGTCGACTCAAAGTGTTTGCGGATGCGGCGAATGGTGACATCCACCGTGCGGTCATGCGGCTTCAGCTCGCGACCGGTCATCTTCTTCAGCAGGTCAGCTCGCGTCTGGATTTTGCCCGGATTTTCACAGAAGTGCAGCATGGCGCGGAACTCACTGCGCGGCAGCTTGTACTGATCGCCGTTCGGGCTGATCAGCGAGCGGCTGTTAATATCCAGTTCCCAGCCGTTGAAGCGATAGCTCTCGACCTGACGGCGCTCTTCGCTCGGCATCGCCAGATTCATGGTACGCGACAGCAGGTTGCGCGCACGAATCGTCAGCTCACGCGGGTTGAACGGCTTGGTGATGTAGTCGTCGGCACCGATCTCCAGACCGAGGATTTTATCCACTTCATTATCACGGCCAGTGAGGAACATCAGGGCGACGTTAGCCTGTTCGCGCAATTCACGCGCCAGCAGCAAACCGTTTTTGCCCGGCAGGTTGATATCCATAATCACCAGATTGACGTCGTTATCGGTCAAAACCTGATGCATCTCGGCGCCGTCGGTGGCTTCATAGACCACGTAACCTTCGGCCTCAAAAATACTTTTGAGGGTGTTACGCGTGACCAGTTCGTCTTCAACGATAAGAATGTGCGGGGTCTGCATGTTTCGCTACCTAAAATTTGCCAACAAATCGAAAACAGGGCGTACGGCGGTTGCCATAACTGTTCCACTGAACAGTGGGCCGTTCGCAACCGGTGTACGAAATGATCTTCGGAATACACCATCCATCTACGTCAACTTCAGTGTTAGCTCAGCCAGTCAGGATGAATATTTGCGTGCCCCGTGGGTATCGGACTGGCGCTTATCCTAACCGTATTAACAGCAACCTAACAGCACCAACAACAACCGATAAGCATAAAAACAACGCTTCGTTGACTTATATCAAATGCAAGTGTAGCACGTTAACACTTTTATGAAAAACTTCTACTGGAATGCCAGCTTAGCTCACAAAAAGCAGCATTTTCGCTACATTTCAGCTGCATCAGCGCAAAAGTAAAACCTGCAGGTAATAACTTTTTAATTGCATGAAAAATAATGTTTTAATATGGGTTTAGCGCATAAATTTTGCTTATTACGCATAATTACGCCTGCCCGGCATTTTTGCCCTGTTTTAACATCCTTAACATCTTATTTTCTCAGGCCCGTGCGGTTGGTATTTTGTCGCCTGCATGCCAACATAGGTCGGGTTATTAACCGTTCGATGGAAAAATCATGCATTTCCCCTTGATCCTTGTCTCACCCGCTCGCCCGGAGAATATCGGCGCGGCCGCCCGCGCCATGAAAACCATGGGATTTAGCGAGTTGCGTATTGTCGCCAGTGACGCCTGGCAGGATCCGGCCGCGCGGCGAGTGGCCCACGGCGCCGGTGAGATTCTTGACCATGTGAAAACCTATGACACGCTGAGCGCTGCGCTGGCGGATGTCGATTTTTCCGTGGCCACGACCGCCCGCAGCCGGGCGAAGTTTCGCTATTACGCCACGCCGGCGCAGGTCGAAACCATCCTGCAGGAGAAGCGTCAGTGGCTGAACCGCATCGCGCTGGTGTTTGGCCGTGAAGACAGCGGGCTGACTAATGAGGAGCTGGAACAGGTCGATCTGCTGACCGGCATTCCGATGGCGCAGGACTATCCTTCGCTGAATCTCGGCCAGGCGGTGATGGTGTACTGCTATCAGCTGTCGGCGCTGCATCAGGTGGCAGCCGCGCCGGTTGAGGCGGCTAACGCGCAGCAGCTGCAGGCGCTGCGTCAGCGTTTTCATCAACTGCTGGTGACGCTGGAAGTCAGCAATGATGCCAAGCTGGCGGACTGGATCGATCAGCGCATCGGTCTGCTTGAGCAGCGCGACAGCGCCATGCTGCACCGTTTGCTGCACGACGTAGAAAAAAAACTTATAGATAATTGCTCGGGAAAACCGGCTCCGGACAGTGAGTGATCGGGCGTCTGTGACGCTGCCTGAACGATCGCAATCCGATTCGGCGTCTGCGGCGCAGCACTGCGCAGCAGCACTATTCGGGTGCAAAGACAAATTCGTTGACTTAACGTGCGCTTTGCTTTACTTCTGGAAGGCAGACGGACAAGACAAAGACAGACAGAAAAAATCTCAATGCGTAACCACAGCCTGAACACCACCATTATTATTACCACCACCATTACCACAGGTAACGGTGCGGGCTGACGCATACAGGAAAAACAAAAGAAAGAAGCCCGCACCTCAACAGTGCGGGCTTTTTTTTCGGCAAAAATTCAGGAGAGCTTCAATCATGCGAGTGCTGAAATTCGGCGGAACCTCGGTAGCCAATGCGGAACGTTTTCTCCGCGTGGCAGATATTCTGGAAAGCAATGCGCAACAGGGACAGGTTGCCACCGTGCTCTCTGCGCCGGCGAAAATCACCAATCATCTGGTAGCGATGATTGAGAAAACCATCAGCGGCCAGGATGCGCTGCCGAATATCAGCGATGCCGAACGCATTTTTGCCGAACTGCTGCAGGGGCTGACCGACGCTCAGCCTGGTTTCGATTACGATGGCCTGAAAACCCGCGTTGAGCTGGAGTTTGCCCAGCTGAAACAGGTGCTGCACGGCATCAGCCTGCTGGGGCAGTGCCCGGATGCCGTGAACGCCGCCATTATCTGTCGCGGTGAGAAGCTGTCGATTGCCATCATGGAAGCGCTGCTGCAGGCGCGCGGCCACAAAGTGACGGTGGTCGATCCGGTCGAGAAACTGCTGGCGGTGGGCCACTATCTTGAATCGACCGTGGATATCGCCGAATCCACCCGGCGTATCGCGGCCAGCCAGATCCCGACCGACCACATGATCCTGATGGCGGGCTTCACCGCCGGCAATGAGAAGGGCGAGCTGGTGGTGCTGGGGCGCAACGGCTCCGACTACTCAGCGGCCGTGCTGGCGGCGTGTCTGCGCGCGGACTGCTGTGAAATCTGGACCGATGTCGATGGCGTTTACACCTGCGATCCGCGTCAGGTGCCGGATGCGCGTCTGCTGAAGTCGATGTCTTATCAGGAAGCGATGGAGCTCTCCTACTTTGGCGCCAAAGTGCTGCACCCGCGCACCATCGCGCCGATTGCCCAGTTCCAGATTCCGTGCTTGATCAAAAATACCGCCAATCCTCAGGCGCCAGGCACTCTGATTGGCGGCGAAGGCGAAGTGGATGAAAATCCGGTAAAAGGCATCACTAATCTGAATCACATGGCGATGTTCAACGTCTCCGGTCCGGGCATGAAAGGCATGGTGGGCATGGCGGCGCGCGTGTTTGCCGCGATGTCGCGCACCGGCATTTCCGTGGTGCTGATTACCCAATCCTCCTCCGAATACAGCATCAGCTTCTGCGTGCCGCAGAGCGAGCAGGCGCGCGCGCGTCGCGTGCTGGAAGAGGAATTCTACCTCGAACTGAAAGATGGCCTGCTCGATCCGCTCGACGTGCTGGAGCAGCTGGCGGTGATTTCGGTGGTGGGCGACGGCATGCGCACGCTGCGCGGCATCTCCGCTAAATTCTTCTCGGCGCTGGCACGCGCCAACATCAATATCGTGGCGATTGCTCAGGGCTCCTCTGAGCGCTCCATCTCCGTCGTGGTCAGCAACGATGACGTCACCACCGGCGTGCGCGTGGTGCATCAGATGCTGTTCGCCACCGATCAGGTGATCGAAGTGTTTGTGGTGGGCGTCGGCGGCGTCGGCGGCGCGCTGCTTGAGCAACTGCACCGTCAGCAGGCGTGGCTGAAGGGCAAGCATATCGATCTGCGCGTGTGCGGCATCGCCAACTCGCATGCGCTGCTGACCAACGTGCACGGCATCGACCTCAGCAACTGGAAGGCGGCTCTGGCGGAAGCCAAAGAGCCGTTTAACCTCGGCCGGCTGATTCGTCTGGTGAAAGAGTACCATCTGCTCAACCCGGTGATCGTCGACTGTACCTCCAGCCAGGCGGTGGCCGATCAGTACGCAGACTTCCTCGCCGAAGGTTTCCACGTGGTCACGCCGAATAAGAAGGCCAACACCTCGTCGTGGAATTACTACCAGCAGATGCGTGCGGCGGCGGCGAAATCGCGCCGTAAGTTCCTCTACGACACCAACGTCGGTGCCGGTCTGCCGGTGATTGAAAACCTGCAGAACCTGCTGAACGCCGGCGATGAGCTGATCAAATTCTCCGGCATCCTGTCGGGCTCGCTGTCGTTTATCTTTGGCAAGCTGGATGAGGGCGTAACGCTGTCCGAAGCCACCCGCATGGCGCGCGAACTGGGCTTTACCGAGCCGGATCCGCGTGACGATCTGTCCGGCACTGACGTGGCGCGCAAGCTGCTGATTCTGGCGCGTGAGGCGGGTCATCAGCTGGAGCTGAGCGACATCGATATCGAGCCGCTGCTGCCCGCCAGCCTGACGGACATCGCCGACGTCGATCAGTTTATGGCGCGGCTGCCGGAGCTGGACAACGCCTTTGCCGCGCGCGTTGCCAAAGCGCGTGATGAGGGTAAAGTGTTACGCTTCGTCGGCGCGATTGAAGAGGGCGGCGCCTGCAAAGTTAAAATCGATGCGGTGGACGGCAACGATCCGCTGTACAAAGTGAAAAACGGCGAGAACGCACTGGCGTTTTACAGCCGCTATTATCAGCCGATCCCGCTGGTTCTGCGCGGATATGGCGCGGGGAATGATGTCACCGCGGCGGGTGTGTTTGCCGATTTGCTGCGCACGCTGACGTGGAAGTTGGGAGTTTAATGATGGTAAAAATTTATGCACCGGCCTCGATAGGTAACGTCAGCGTCGGCTTTGATGTGCTGGGCGCGGCGGTTTCGCCGGTGGATGGCTCGCTGCTGGGCGACTGCGTGTCGGTCGAAGCGGCAGACCAGTTTAGCCTGCAGAATAAAGGGCGCTTTGTCAGCAAACTGCCCGCCGATCCGCAGGAAAACATCGTTTACCAGTGCTGGCAGCGTTTCTGCCAGGCGATTGGTAAAGACGTTCCGGTGGCGATGACGCTGGAGAAAAACATGCCGATTGGTTCAGGCCTCGGTTCCAGCGCCTGCTCGGTGGTGGCCGGCCTGATGGCGATGAATGAGTTCTGCGGCCAGCCGCTTAACGATACCGAGCTGCTGGCGCTGATGGGCGAGCTGGAAGGGCGCATCTCCGGCAGCGTGCACTATGACAACGTCGCGCCGTGCTTCCTCGGCGGCGTACAGCTGATGATTGAAGAGAACGGGATCATCAGCCAGGAGGTGCCGTGCTTTGATGACTGGCTGTGGGTAATGGCTTATCCGGGCATCAAAGTCTCCACGGCGGAAGCACGCGCCATTCTGCCGGCGCAGTATCGCAAGCAGGATGCCATCAAACATGGTCGTCTGCTGGCCGGCTTTATTCACGCCTGCCACACCCGTCAGCCGCTGCTGGCGGCTAAACTGATGCAGGATGTGATCGCCGAGCCGTATCGCACCAAACTGCTGCCGGGCTTTGCGGAGGCGCGTCAGGCGGCCAGCGACATTGGCGCGCTGGCCTGCGGTATTTCGGGCTCTGGCCCGACACTTTTCGCCGTTTGCAACGAGATGGCAACGGCACAGCGGATGGCGGACTGGCTGAGCCAGCACTATCTGCAGAATGAGGAAGGCTTCGTCCATATCTGCCGTCTTGATACGGCTGGCGCACGTAAACTGGGATAACGCATGAAACTCTACAACCTTAAGGATCACAACGAGCAGGTTAGCTTCGCGCAGGCCGTGAAACAGGGCCTCGGCTCGCAGCAGGGGCTGTTTTTCCCGCTGGAACTGCCGGAATTCGAGCTGACCGACATTGATGCGATGCTGGAGATGGATTTCGTCAGCCGCAGCAGCAAGATTCTCTCTGCTTACATCGGCGATGAAATTGCCGCGCACCAGCTGGCCGAGCGCGTGAAGAACGCCTTTGCTTTCCCGGCACCGGTGAGCCAGGTGAGCGACGATGTGGCCTGTCTCGAACTGTTCCACGGTCCGACACTGGCGTTTAAAGATTTCGGCGGGCGCTTTATGGCGCAGATGCTGTCATACGTGTCTGGCGCGGATGAGCAGATCACCATTCTGACTGCGACCTCCGGCGATACCGGTGCAGCGGTGGCGCACGCATTCTACGGCATGGAAAACGTGCGCGTGGTCATCCTCTATCCGCAGGGCAAAATCAGTCCGCTGCAGGAGAAGCTGTTCTGTACGCTGGGCGGTAACATCGAAACCATCGCGATCGATGGCGACTTCGATGCCTGTCAGGCGCTGGTTAAGCAGGCGTTTGATGACGAAGAGCTGAAAAAAGCCATCGGCCTGAACTCGGCTAACTCCATCAATATCAGCCGTCTGCTGGCACAGATTTGCTATTACTTCGAGGCGGTGGCGCAGCTGCCGCAGGAGAAACGTAATCAGCTGGTGGTGTCAGTGCCAAGCGGCAACTTTGGCGATCTCACGGCCGGCCTGCTGGCGAAATCGCTCGGTCTGCCGATCAAGCGCTTTATCGCCGCGACCAACGCCAACGATACCGTGCCGCGCTTCCTTGCCGACGGTCAGTGGCAGCCGAACGCGACCGTGGCAACGCTGTCGAACGCGATGGATGTCAGCCAGCCTAACAACTGGCCGCGTGTGGAAGAGCTGTTCCGCCGCAAAACCTGGCGCCTGACCGATCTGGCCTACGGCGCGGTGTCGGATGAGACCACCAAAGCCACCATGCGCGAGCTGGCAGAGCTGGGTTACCTGTCAGAACCGCACGCGGCGATTGCCTATCGTCTGCTGCGCGATCAGCTGCAGGAAGGGGAGTTTGGCCTGTTCCTCGGCACCGCGCATCCGGCGAAGTTTAAGGAGAGCGTGGAAGAGATTCTCGGCCAGCCGCTGCCGCTGCCGGAAGCGCTGGCCGCGCGCGCCGATTTGCCGCTGCTGTCGCATGCCATGACGGCGGATTTCGCCGCGCTGCGGGCGTTTTTGCTGAAGTAAATATCTTACGGGCCGGTCACATCGGCCCGTTATGCATTTTTCTGGCGGCGCGATTTAACGCGCGGGTTTTTAACAGACGCGCATTAATTTGCGCCGCTACGATTCAGGTGAAACTGGCGTTATTGCTCGCGGCGCTTAAATACCAGCTCGTTACCCTTACTCTCCGCCGCATCAAAGAAATAACCGTCAACATCAAACTTCTTCAGCTGCGTCGGTTTCGTCAGGCGCTTCTCAATCACGTAACGGCTCATCAGGCCACGCGCCTTCTTGGCGTAGAAACTGATCACCTTGAACTTACCGTTTTTCTCATCGAGGAACACTGGCTTAACCAGCTCGGCATTCAGCTGTTTCGGCTTGATGGCTTTGAAATACTCATCGGAGGCGAGGTTGATCAGCACGTCATCGCCCTGTTCCGCCAGCGCGTCGTTGAGCTTTTGCGTCAGCAGGTCGCCCCAGAAGCTGTAGAGATCTTTGCCGGCCGGATTCGCCAGTTTGATGCCCATCTCTAAGCGGTACGGCTGCATCAAATCCAGCGGGCGCAGCAGGCCATACAGGCCCGAAAGCATGCGCAGGTGTTTTTGGGCAAAATCAAAGTCGGCTTCGCTGAAGGTCTCTGCCTGCAAACCGGTATAAACATCACCTTTGAAGGCCAGAATTGCCTGCCGCGCATTATCGGGTGAGAAGGGCGGCTGCCACTGGCTGAAACGGTCGGCGTTGAGGTGCGCCAGTTTGTCGCTGATGCCCATCAGCGAAGCGATTTGCGCCGGGGAAAGATCGCGCGCCACGTCAATCAGCTGCTGTGATTTTTCTAACAGCGCCGGTTGGGTAAACCTTGAGGTTGCCAGCGGGCTTTCATAATCCAGTGTCTTGGCTGGCGAGATAACCATCAGCATTGTGTCTGTCCTCGTTGACCCGCTGTATTCAGGGGATGGATGGGAAAAATGTCGCGACGAGTGTAGCAAAAAAGCTGCACAGATCGGCAAATCGCTCCCATTTGTTAGCGCTATCGTAAAGGGCACGCGGCGATGTTGCGCCGCTTAGCCTGCGTGATATTATCGCAACAGCCTTTTACACCCTGACAGTCAACTTAAGAGAAAAGAGAACCATGACGGACAAACTTACTTCCTTGCGTCAGCTGACTACTGTGGTCGCCGACACCGGTGATATCGCGGCAATGAAACTCTACCAACCGCAGGATGCCACCACTAACCCTTCTTTGATCCTCAACGCTGCGCAAATCCCTGAATACCGCAAACTGATTGACGAAGCCATTAGCTGGGCACGTCAGCAGAGCAGCAACAAAGAAGAGCAGCTGGCGTTGGTTTCTGACAAGCTGGCCGTCAACATTGGTCTGGAAATTCTCAAACTGATCCCGGGACGTATCTCTACTGAAGTTGACGCGCGTCTCTCTTACGACACCGAAGCGAGCATCGCGAAAGCACGCAGCCTGATCAAACTGTACAACGATGCCGGCATCAGCAACGATCGTATCCTGATCAAACTGGCCTCAACCTGGCAGGGCATCCGCGCGGCGGAGCAGCTGGAGAAAGAAGGCATCAACTGTAACCTGACGCTGCTGTTCTCCTTCGCCCAGGCGCGTGCCTGTGCCGAAGCGGGCGTGTTCCTGATTTCGCCATTTGTTGGCCGTATCCTCGACTGGTACAAGCAGAACACCGACAAGAAAGAGTACGCAGCGCATGAAGATCCAGGCGTGGTATCCGTGTCTGAAATCTACAACTACTACAAGCAGCACGGCTATGAAACCGTGGTGATGGGCGCCAGCTTCCGTAACGTCGGCGAAATCATCGAGCTGGCCGGTTGCGACCGCCTGACTATCTCTCCGGGCCTGCTGAAAGAGCTGGCCGAGAGCGAAGGCAGCGTAGAGCGTAAACTGAGCTACAGCGGCGAAGTGAAAGCGCGTCCGGCTAAAATGACCGAAGCGGAATTCCTGTGGCAGCACAACCAGGATCCAATGGCGGTGACCAAACTGGCCGAAGGTATCCGCAACTTTGCCATCGACCAGGGCAAACTTGAGAAGATGATCGCCGAACTGCTGTAAGGTGATGTGCCGTGGCGGCTGCCGGTCGCCACGGTTTTCGCGTTTCCCTCGCTGATGCTTTGTATTATCCTTTCTGCCATTCCCCTTTTTCTCACCGCCCCGCGGTCAACACAGCGATAACTCTATGGATACTTTACGTATTGGCTTAATTTCCGTGTCCGATCGGGCCGCTAACGGCATCTATCAGGATCAGGGCATTCCGGCGCTGGAAAGCTGGCTTAGCGCTGCGCTGGCGACACCGTTTGAGATTGAAACCCGCCTGGTTCCGGATGAACAGCCGATGATTGAGCAGGCGATTTGCGAGCTGGTCGACGAACGTTTTTGCCACCTGGTGCTGACCACCGGCGGTACCGGTCCGGCCCGGCGCGACGTCACGCCGGATGCGACCTTAGCGGTAGCCGACCGCGAGATGCCCGGCTTTGGCGAGCAGATGCGGCAGATCAGCCTGCAGTTTGTGCCGACCGCGATTCTGTCACGCCAGGTGGGCGTGATCCGCAAGCAGTCGCTGATCCTCAATCTGCCAGGACAGCCGAAATCGATTAAAGAGACGCTGGAAGGGTTGAAAGCGGATGACGGTACGGTGAAAGTGCCAGGGATTTTCGCGGCTGTACCCTATTGTTTACAGCTGCTGGAAGGGCCTTACGTCGAAACCCACCCGGAGGTGGTAGCAGCTTTTCGCCCGAAAAGCGCACGGCGTGAGACAAACGTCTGAAAATTGCCGTTTTCAGGCATAAAATGCAGAGTGACTGGTGTGGCAAAATATTGACGGTATAGTAACCGCAGCTTTACAACTATATTGACATGGCCTCTGGATACCGCACTCTTATGGATTCGCTGACAACGCGTCGACTCAACCGCCAGGACTACAAAACCCTGGCGCTGGCTGCCCTGGGCGGGGCGCTGGAATTCTACGATTTTATCATCTTCGTCTTCTTTGCTGCGGTGATTGGCGAGCTGTTCTTTCCGCCAGACATTCCGGAATGGCTGCGTCAGGTGCAGACATTTGCCATCTTCGCCGCTGGTTATCTGGCGCGCCCGCTGGGCGGCATCATCATGGCGCACTTTGGCGACAAAGTCGGGCGCAAGAAGATGTTCAGCCTGAGTATTCTGCTGATGGCGCTGCCGACGCTGGCGATGGGCGCGCTGCCCACCTACGCCAGCATTGGCATTGCCGCACCGTTACTGATGCTGCTGATGCGCGTATTGCAGGGCGCGGCCATAGGCGGTGAGGTGCCGGGCGCGTGGGTGTTTGTTGCGGAGCATGTGCCGGAGAAGCGCATCGGCTTTGCCTGCGGCACGCTGACTGCAGGCTTAACCGCTGGCATTCTGCTCGGTTCGCTGGTGGCGACGGTGCTGAATACTTCGCTCTCGCCGGCGGCGATACGCGATCACGGCTGGCGCATTCCTTTCTTCCTCGGCGGCCTGTTTGGCCTGCTGGCGATGTATCTGCGTCGCTGGCTGCATGAAACCCCGGTATTTCGTCAGATGCAGCAGCGCAAAGCGCTGGCGGAAAAGCTGCCGCTACAGACCATCCTCGCCAGCCATAAGCGCGGCATTGCGGTGTCGATGCTGCTTACCTGGCTATTATCAGCCTGTATTGTGGTGGTGATCCTGATGGCGCCGACGCTGATGCAGAAACAGCATGGCGTGCCGGCGGCGCTCAGTCTGCAGGCCAACAGTTTCGCGACCGTGATGCTGCTGAGCGGCTGCGTGCTGGCGGGCTGGATCGTCGATCGCTACGGTGCGGCGCGTACCTTACTGATTGGTTCGCTGCTGCTGGCGCTGTGCAGCTGGAGCTTTTTCCAGCAGCTTGGCGGCACGCCGCAGATGCTGTTCATCTGGTACGGTCTGGCGGGACTGAGCGTGGGCGTGGTCGGCGTGGTGCCGTTTGTTATGGTGCGGGCGTTTCCAGCGGCGGTGCGCTTCACCGGCATTTCCTTCTCTTACAACGTGTCGTACGCCATCTTTGGCGGCCTGACGCCGATCAGCGTGACGCTGATGATGTCGCTGACGCCGATGGCGCCGGCATGGTACGTGCTGGCGCTGGCGCTGATCGGTATGCTGGTGGCGCTGTGGTTATGGCATGACAGCCGCCAGGCTAATGCGCAGCTGGATGTTTCGCTGCATTCATCGTAATGACAGCGCGCGGAGCGGCACGGCTCCGCGCGCCGTTGATTACTCGCCAATCGGCAACACGCTGCGCTCAAACTTCTCGTTCAGCACTTCGCCCATCGCCAGATAAAAGGCGCTGGCACCACAGACGATGCCCACCCAGCCGGCGATGCGCAGCAGCGCCGCGTGATCCAGCAGATGGCCGATAGCCAGCAGCGCAAACAGCAGCGTCAGGCTGGCAAACACAAACTGCAGCACTTTTGCGGCCCGCAGCGTGCCAAAGAACAGAAACAGCGTGAAGAGGCCCCACAGTGCCAGATAAGCGCCGAGGAAATGGCCATCGGCGGCGGCAGCCAGTCCCATTTTTGGCAGCAGCAGAATCGCCACCAGCGTCAGCCAGAAGCTGCCGTAGGAGGTAAAGGCGGTCAGGCCGAAGGTGTTGCCTTTTTTATACTCCAGCAGCCCGGCAAGGATTTGCGCGATGCCGCCATAAAAGAGGCCCATCGCCAGGATAATCACATCCATTTCAAACAGACCGGTGTTGTGTAAGTTGAGCAGGATGGTGGTCATACCAAAACCCATCAGGCCCAGTGGGGCGGGATTCGCCAGCGTGGTGTTGCCCATAATTCCTCAGCAGCAGCGTTATTGTTTATTGGTTTAACGCCCGCGCCAACAGCGGTGGGGCGCGGGGCGCTGCATCATAATCAGGTGGCTTTTGCCGCACTTTGATCTCACGCGGTAAGCGAATCTAAATTTTTTTTAGTACTAACCCTTGATGCGCTTCGAAGCGGCCCCATTTAGTTGTCATCAAGCATTGTGAGGCAGCAAAAAAATCTGCCGCAGCAGTTGAAAGTGGTCAGCGTGACCGCATCTCTGCTTCACAACCCAATTTGGCAAAGAATTTAAGTGGGAGACGTTTAGATGGGTAAGATTATTGGTATTGACCTGGGTACAACCAACTCATGTGTGGCGATTATGGACGGTGGCAAAGCACGCGTGCTTGAAAACGCCGAAGGCGATCGCACCACACCGTCAATCATTGCATATACCGGGGATGGCGAAACTCTGGTCGGTCAACCGGCTAAACGTCAGGCGGTGACCAACCCGCAGAACACCCTGTTTGCAATCAAGCGCCTGATCGGCCGTCGTTTCCAGGACGAAGAAGTGCAGCGTGATATCAAAATCATGCCGTACAAAATCATCGGTTCTGACAACGGTGACGCATGGCTGGACGTAAAGGGCCAGAAAATGGCACCGCCGCAGATCTCTGCAGAAGTGCTGAAAAAAATGAAGAAAACCGCAGAAGATTTTCTCGGTGAGCCGGTAACTGAAGCGGTTATTACCGTTCCAGCTTACTTCAACGATGCGCAGCGTCAGGCGACTAAAGACGCCGGCCGTATCGCGGGTCTGGACGTAAAACGTATTATCAACGAACCGACCGCAGCGGCACTGGCTTACGGCCTGGATAAAGGTCAGGGCAACCGCACCATCGCGGTATATGACCTGGGTGGCGGTACCTTCGACATCTCTATCATTGAGATCGACGAAGTCGACGGCGAGAAAACCTTTGAAGTACTGGCGACCAACGGTGATACCCACCTGGGTGGTGAAGACTTCGACAGCCGTCTGATCAACTACCTGGTTGCCGAATTCAAGAAAGATCAGGGCATCGATCTGCACAACGATCCGCTGGCGATGCAGCGCCTGAAAGAAGCCGCAGAGAAAGCGAAAATTGAGCTCTCTTCTGCGCAGCAGACCGACGTTAACCTGCCGTACATCACGGCGGATGCGACTGGTCCTAAGCACCTGAACATTAAAGTGACCCGCGCGAAGCTGGAATCACTGGTGGAAGATCTGGTTACCCGTTCGATTGAGCCGCTGAAAGTGGCGCTGAACGACGCTGGCCTGTCGGTTTCTGACATCAACGACGTGATCCTGGTTGGTGGTCAGACGCGTATGCCAATGGTGCAGGCGAAAGTGGCGGAGTTCTTCGGTAAAGAGCCACGTAAAGACGTGAACCCGGACGAAGCGGTCGCTGTGGGTGCTGCGGTACAGGGCGGCGTGCTGGCTGGTGAAGTAAAAGACGTTCTGCTGCTGGACGTGACCCCGCTGTCGCTGGGTATCGAAACCATGGGTGGCGTGATGACGTCGCTGATCAGCAAGAACACCACGATCCCAACCAAGCACAGCCAGGTGTTCTCGACTGCTGAAGACAACCAGTCTGCCGTGACCATTCACGTGCTGCAGGGTGAGCGTAAGCGTTCAGCGGATAACAAATCGCTGGGCCAGTTCAACCTCGACGGTATTCAGCCAGCGCCGCGCGGTATGCCACAGATCGAAGTGACCTTCGACATCGATGCTGACGGTATTCTGCACGTGTCTGCGAAGGACAAAAACAGCGGTAAAGAGCAGAAGATCACCATCAAAGCTTCTTCTGGCCTGAACGAGGAAGAGATCGAAAAAATGGTTCGTGACGCGGAAGCTAACGCCGAGTCAGACCGTAAATTCGAAGAGCTGGTGCAGACGCGTAACCAGGGTGACCAGATTGCGCACAGCACGCGTAAGCAGCTGGACGAAGCCGGTGACAAACTGTCAGCGGAAGACAAAGCACCGATCGAGTCTGCCCTGAACGAGCTGAACACCGCGCTGAAAGGCGAAGATAAAGCAGAAATCGAAGCCAAAATGCAGGCGCTGATGGAAGTGTCCAGCAAGCTGATGGAACTGGCGCAGCAACAGGCTCAGGCCGGCGCAGCGGATGCCGGCGACGCTTCGGCGAAGAAAGATGACGACGTTGTCGACGCTGAATTCGAAGAAGTGAAAGATAAAAAATAATTGCCCCTGACCGGGCGCGACGGCTGGCCTGACAGCCGTTGAAACCAGCACGGGCGTCGGAGATCTCTCCACGCCCGTGCGATCATGTTAAGGGCAGAGAAAAATGGCTAAGAGTGATTTTTACGAGATCTTAGGCGTCTCAAAATCCGCCGATGAGCGCGAAATCAAAAAGGCCTATAAGCGCCTGGCGATGAAGTATCACCCGGACCGTAATCCGGGCGATAAAGAGGCCGAGACGAAATTCAAAGAGGTCAAGGAAGCCTACGAGATCCTCACCGATGCGCAGAAGCGTGCAGCTTACGATCAGTACGGTCATGCGGCGTTTGAGCAGGGCGGTGGTGGCGGCTTCGGCGGCGGCTTTGGTGGCGGCGGTGCCGACTTCAGCGATATCTTTGGCGACGTGTTCGGCGATATCTTTGGTGGTGGTCGCCGTCAGCGCGCCTCACGTGGCGCCGATTTACGCTACAACATGGAACTGACGCTGGAAGAAGCGGTACGCGGCGTGACCAAAGAGATCCGCATTCCAACGCTGGAAGAGTGTGATGTCTGCCACGGCAGCGGCGCCAAAGCGGGCACCCAGCCGCAGACCTGTCCGACCTGTCACGGTGCGGGCCAGGTACAGATGCGTCAGGGCTTCTTTACCGTGCAGCAAGCCTGTCCGACCTGTCACGGTCGCGGCTCGGTGATTAAAGATCCGTGCAACGCCTGTCACGGCCATGGCCGCGTTGAGCGCCAGAAAACGCTGTCGGTGAAAATCCCGGCAGGCGTCGATACCGGCGACCGTATCCGCCTCAGCGGAGAAGGTGAAGCGGGCGAACACGGCGCACCGGCTGGCGATCTGTACGTGCAGGTTTCGGTGAAGAAACACCCGATCTTCGAGCGTGAAGATAACAACCTGTACTGCGAAGTGCCGATCAACTTTGCCATGGCAGCGCTGGGCGGCGAGATTGAAGTGCCGACGCTCGACGGTCGCGTGAAGCTGAAAGTACCGGCAGAAACCCAGACCGGCAAACTGTTCCGCATGCGCGGCAAAGGCGTGAAGTCGGTGCGCGGCGGTGCGGTCGGCGATCTGTTGTGTCGCGTGGTGGTGGAAACCCCGGTCAGCCTCAACGACAAGCAAAAAGCGCTGCTGCGCGAGCTGGAAGAGAGCTTCGGCGGACCCACCGGTGAGAAAAACAGCCCGCGTTCGAAAAGCTTCTTCGACGGCGTAAAGAAGTTCTTTGACGATCTGACCCGCTAATCGGGTGCGCAGACAGTAACAAGCGGAGAGGCGACTCTCCGCTTTTTTTTATGCGCAGTTCTGCCATGCAGATATTCAACGGCATTGTTTTCGTCATTCACATCCCCGACAGCCGTTACCTTTCAAAAATACGCTGACACGCTGTAGGGTCGCCATTTATGGCGACCTCAAGCCGTGAAAATCTCCACTAAAAAACGCTTCCTCACCTTGCAAAAACCGGCTCCGTTTTCGCCAATAGCATTTTTCGGCATTGCGCCGAAAATATATCATAGGTATCTTGCAAGGCGTTTAATGAGAATGATTTTCGATAACATGCACCATCAGCGGTGTGCGGTAGCGCAGTAGCGCGGGACCGTCGCTGCAGGGAGAGAAACGTTGCCAAACCCGATTCACTATCGCGCTCCACAACGCGTGCGCAATGAATTACGCTTCCGTCACATCACCGTCGCCAGCAAAACGCGGGTGGCCGATGCCTTCTGGCGCATCGTCTTTAGCGGCAGCGATCTGGCGGGGTTCCACTCGCCCTCTTTTGACGACCACATCAAAGTGTTTTTCCCGGATACGCCGGGCGGTGCGCTGGCGCTGCCACACATGACCGAAGAAGGCATCGTCTGGCCTGACGGCGTACGTCCGGCGGCGCGCGACTATACGCCGCTGGCTTTTAATGGCAGCGATTCGCTGACGCTGGATTTTTACATCCACGACGGCGGCGTCGCCAGCAGCTGGGCGAGTGCCGCTCAGCCGGGCGATCGCATTGCGATGGGCGGCCCGCGCGGCTCATGCGTCGTGCCGGTGGATTATGCCTGTCAGATTTATGTCTGTGATGAGACCGGTCTGCCGGCGTTTAAGCGCCGCTATCAGGAAATGCAGGCACAGCAGATTCATCTGCTGGCCTGTGTTGATGAGTCAATCGGCCGCGCGTATCTTGGCGACCTGCCGGACGTCACGGTGAGCTGGCTCGGCAGCGGCAACATGCAGGCTGAGGCGCTGACGCCGCTGCTGGACCCGATTGTGCTGCCTGCTGATGACTACTTCATCTGGCTGACCGGCGAAGGCGCGGCGGTGAAACAGCTGAGCGATTACTTTACTCAGCAACGTGCGGCGCACAGCGACCTGGTGCGCGCCGTCGCTTACTGGCATCAGAAATAACCGGCGCCGGCCCGCTGCCGCCTGTGTTGAATTTTACCAGGCACCAGACTACTATCAACCTCCCTCAACTGACCCCGGGAAGGCGATGAAACAGCAGCGGGATGTTCCAGCGCACGCCGATGCGGCACAGCGTGCCAGCTGTGCCGGCGCACGCAGAAAGCGGCGCGAAAGGATGCTGGATGCCAGTGATATTCGCCTGCTGATGCTGCACTTTCTGGCCAGCGGCGCGGCGCACGGTTATGAGCTGATCAAATCGGTGGAAGAGTTGTCGAAAGGCGAATATTCCCCCAGCCCCGGCATTATTTATCCGAACCTGACGCTGCTGGAAGAGATGGACGCCATTCGCGTGGTGGATGCCCAGGCCACGCGCAAAGCCTACGCGCTCAACGATGCGGGCCGCGCGCTGCTGGCGGAAAATGGCGAAAACGTGGCGGTGATTATCGGGCGGCTCACTTCGCTGGCGATCCTGGTCAACAACCGCAGCATTCCGCAGGTAGAGCAGGCGATCCATACGCTTCGCTATACGCTCAATCACCGGCTGTCGCAGGAGCAGATTTCACCGGCCACGGTGGAAATTGTCGTGGCGGCGCTGCAGGACGCGGCAGAGAAGATCGCCAACAGCTAAGCGCGTTACGGTTTCTTCTTGTCCACGTGCCCCAGTTCGCGACCCGGCCAGCAGACATCGCGCACCCGCTGCTTCAGTGCTGCCGCATCGGGAAAGCCGCCTTCCTGTTTGCGTTCCCAAATTACCTGACCATCAATGCTGATCTCGAACACGCCGCCGCTGCCGGGCTGGAGCGTGACCGCGCTGAGATCGCCGGCAAAGGTATGCAGCAGCTCCTGCGCCATCCACGCCGAACGCAGCAGCCAGTTACATTGGGTACAGTAGTGAATGGTTACTGCCGGTTTATCTGCCATCTTATCCCTCCTGTTAGTGCC
Organism: Pantoea sp. Morm; assembly: GCF_016643525.1. Classification (NCBI taxonomy): domain Bacteria; kingdom Pseudomonadati; phylum Pseudomonadota; class Gammaproteobacteria; order Enterobacterales; family Erwiniaceae; genus Pantoea; species Pantoea sp. Morm. The sequence continues at coordinate 59,071 of NZ_VOQX01000018.1, forward strand.
TGATTAATCATGGGTTAACAAATTGTGCGCACAAAGATACATCTTGATGCAAATGATATTGATAATGATTAGCAATTGCATTAGATTGTTTTCGCCATTATTTTACTCTCTATAAATCCCACAGGCATCCCTGCGGCACCGCGACCAGTTATATACGGCAGCTGTGCACTCAAGCGCGCATGACACTGTGCCACAGGTGCCGGGATCGATAACATTATCTGGCCAGCGTGACGCGCTGTTTCACGGTTTTTAGCATAAAGCCGTGTTTTTCTGGCAGCAAACAAGTGAGCGAATACTAACAATTAACCAGGTATTTCGCGCATGTCTTTCAACCTTCAGGGAACTGTTCAGCAGCGTCTGTGTAAAGTCGCTGTTCTTGCTTCAGCCATTCACGCAGCCTGCAGCTATGCCGCCAGCGACAGCAGTACGCTGGCGCGTTCCGCAGAGAACAACAGCAGCAACGAACCGGTAATGACCGTTACCGCACCTAAGCAGCAGGCTGGCAGCAAAACCACACTCACCGCCAGCGATCTGCAAAAACGCGGCGCCAATGACTTCGGTTCGATCATGCGTTATGAGCCGCTGGTCAGCGCCACTGGCGCGGCGGGCGGTTCGTCAGCCGGTAAAAGCGGCTTTGACCGTGCAGGCTATACCGGCTACAACATTCGCGGCCTGGAAAGTAACCGTGTCGGTCTGGATATTGATGGCATTCCGGTACCGGACGCCACCGGTCGTCCGTACGTCAGTCGCGCCGGTAACAATACCTTCGGTATCGGTCGCGACTACATCGACCCGTATATGTTTGGCAGCGTCGAAATTGAGAAGGGCGCTACATCGGTGGAACAACCTAACACCGCCATCGGCGGTAACGTATCGTTTCATAACAAGTCGCCGGACGACTACCTCAGCAGCGATAAAACCCACTATTTCGGTTATCAGAGCGACTACAGTTCGGCAGATCGCAGCTGGCACAACGGCATCACTGCGGCGGCAGGGGATGATGAACTGCGCGGCCTGTTTGTCTACAGCCGCCGCGACGGCCAGCAGACGCGCAACAACAGCGGCGTAAAAGACGCCTACCCGGCCAACTGGCACTCGGATGCCTTTATGACGTCGGGCATCTGGCAGCCAAACGATCAGCACAAGCTGAGCGCCACCTTCGATTACTACCACAAAACCAATCACACCCACTACGATACCTGGGACAGCAGCAGCGGCAACACTATTTGGGGCACTGCGCAACAGCAGAGCGATTCGCGCCGCTGGGGCATTAATCTTGCTGATGAGTGGACGCCGTACAACGAGATGATCGATACGCTGACCACGCGGGTTTACTGGCAGCAAACCGAGGCGCACGACACCACCTGGTTACCGACCAGCGCCAGTCAGTACGGCTTCGTCTACTCTGACTACAACGTCGATACCTTAGGGTTTGACACGCGCGCCAGCAAAACCCTCGGCCGCCACGAGCTGAGCGGCGGCGTCAACGCGCGCGTGGAGAACAGCGAGCGTCCGTTCCGCCAGGCGCCGAACCCGGGCACCTTCGGCACCATTACCCAGCCGCAGTCAGACAGCCGTTCCTGGACCGTGGCCGGTTATCTGCAGGATAAAATCAATTTCGATCTCGATAGCCACAATTTCGCGGTGATTCCCGGCGTGCGCGTTATTCATCAAAGCACCAAACCGAAGAACCTCGGCGATCTGACCAACGGCAGCACGGTGCTGACCGAAGAGCAGGTGGAAAAACTGTACGGCAAGACCAATTCAGACACCGAAGTGCTGCCGTCACTGACCTTCCAGTACGATATCAATCCGGCGCTCACCACCTGGCTGCAATATAAGCGCGGCGTGGAGTTCCCGACCACCAGCCAGCTGTACGGTTCGTGGAACCTTGGTTCAAGCTACGCCGGCAGCGCGCAGTATGCGCTGATTGGTAATGCCGATCTGAAAACCGAGACCAGCAACAATTTTGAGTGGGGTCTGAAAGGACAGCCGACCGACGGCATCACCCTCAATACCTCGGTGTTCTACAACACCTACAAAAACTTTATTGCCTACACCCGCTATCGCCGCGCCACCAACCCGGCGATGTTCGTCAATGTTCCGGCCAACATCTACACCAGCTATCAGGCTGAGAACCGCGACAAAGCCTACATTTATGGGGCGGAGATCAGCACCCGCGTCAACTACGGCAGCTGGTTCCCGACCGTGGATGGCCTGAGCAGCACGTTCGCGCTCGGCTACAGCGAGGGTAAAGCGAAATCCCGCTATCTGGGCGACAAATACATCGATCTCGACAGTGTCGCGCCGCTAAAAGCGATTGTCGGCGTCGCGTGGGACGACAAAGCGCGCGGTTACGGCGCGGCGCTCACCGCCACCTTCGTCAAAGGCAAACAGGCCAGCGCCACCAACCGTGAGAGCTACAGCAACAGCGGGGCGGCCATCAGCGACGCCAGCAGCGAATACATGCGCGTGCCGGGCTACGGCCTGATCGATGCCACCGCGTACTGGCAGCTGACGAAAAACGTCAGGCTGAGCGGCGGTGTCTACAACATTACCGATCGTAAATACTGGGATTACCTCAGCAGCCGCACGCTGACCAGCGCCAGCGCGCAGGAGCGCAACGACATCAATCTGGCCGTGATGCCGGGACGCACCTGGCAACTGGGCGTGAACGTCGACTTCTAATCACTTTTCGCCCTGCGGTGGCGCAGGGCATTTTCACGGGAGCAAGCGCAATGCATCAACGCTATCAACACTATCTGGCGCTGAAAGGCCAGCAGCCAAAAATGTACGCGCGTGATTTAGCCGCGCTGATGGGCATAGGGGAAGCACAGCTGTGCGAAGCGCGCGTAGGCCACGACGCGCAGCCGCTGCGCGCCGATTTTCCGGCGCTGCTGACGGCGCTGGCGGCAGTGGGTGAGACCAAAAGTATTACGCGCAATGCCTGGGCGGTGCACGAACAGCTGGGAACCTACAGCAATCTGCATCTCGGCGAACATGGCGGGCTGGTGCTTAATCCGCGTGCGCTCGACCAGCGTCTGTTTCCCGCGCAGTGGCACAGTGCTTTCTTCCTGCACGAGCAGACCGCGCACGGCGAACGGCAGAGCATACAGATTTTCGATCGTCACGCTGATGCGGTGCTGAAAATTTACACCACCGCGCAAACGGAGATGCCGGTGTGGCAGGCGTTGATTGAGCGCTTCCGGCTGGCGCACGCGCCTCAGCTGCAGCCGCAGCCGGTCAGCGCCACGCCGTTCAGCGACAGGGTGGATGCTGGCACTGTCGAAGCGGAGTGGCGTGCCATGACCGATGTGCATCAGTTCTTTGGCCTGCTGAAGCGTCACCATCTCTCGCGGCCGCAGGCGTTTCGCGCGGTGCCGGATGATTTAGCGCGTCAGGTGAGCAACACCGCGCTGGCAACGCTGCTGGCCCAGGTACAGCAGGATGGCAATGAAATCATGATTTTCGTCGGCAATCGCGGCTGTACCCAGATCTTTACCGGTACTATCGGGAAAGTAGTGCCGCTGGATAACTGGATTAACGTTTTTAACCCCACGTTCACGCTGCATCTGATGGCGGATCGCATTCACGAGAGCTGGGTGACGCGCAAGCCGGGCGGCGATGGCTTCGTCACCAGTCTGGAGCTGTTTGCTGCCGATGGCACGCAGATTGCCCAGCTGTACGGCCAGCGCAGCGAGGGCACGCCGGAACAGGCACGCTGGCGCGAGCAGGTGATGGCGCTGACGCCGACAGGAGCCGCCGCATGAAAGCGCTGATCCTGACACTGCTTGCTCTGCTGACGCTGCCGGCGTGGGCGGCGCAGCGCATCATTACTATCGGGGGCGATGTAACGCAGATCGTCTACGCGCTGGATGCGCAGGCGCAGCTGGTGGCGCGCGACAGCACCAGCCAGCATCCGGCGGCGGCCACCAGGCTGCCGGATATCGGTTATATGCGCCAGCTCAACGCGGAAGGCATTCTGGCACTGAAACCGACGCTGGTACTGGCCAGCGCGCTGGCTAAACCATCGCTGGTGTTGCAGCAGGTGGCGGACGCAGGGGTAACGGTAGTGGAGGTCAGTGGTGATAACCGCCTCGATGCCATCACGGACAAAATCGCCACTATTGGCAAAGCGCTGCAGCGTGAACAGGCGGCCCGCGCGTTGATCGACAAGGTCAACAAACAGCGTGCGCAGCTACCGCAGCAGCCGCTGCCGGTGAAAGTGCTGTTTATCATGGCGCACGGTGGATTACGTACCCAGGCGGCTGGTGCGCAGACCGGCGCTGACGGCGCAATTCGCGCTGCCGGCCTGGTTAATGCCATGGGCGCGGTGCCGCACTATCAGCAGCTGTCGCAGGAGGGCGTCGTGGCGGCGGCACCGGATTTGGTGGTGGTCGGCGAAGAGGGGCTGCGCACGCTGGGAGGCGAACAGGCGGTGTGGGCACTGCCGGGCCTGCAGCTCACGCCGGCCGGCCAGCATCACGCGCTGCTGGTGATTGATGAGATGGCGCTGCTGAGTTTCGGCCTCGATACGCCGGGCGCGATTTTGCGCCTGCGCCATGCGGCGGAAGCCGCGCAGCATGATTAACCGCCTGATGATGCGCTGGCTGATGTTAATGAGCATCAGCATGCTGGCGTGCATGCTGCTGGCGGCCAACCTCGGCGCGATGCCGCTGTCGCTGCGCACGCTGTGGCAGGCGCCGCTCAGCGATCTGGCCTGGCAAATCTGGCTCACAATTCGCCTGCCGCGCGTATTGCTGGCGGTGCTGACTGGCATGGCGCTGGCGGTGTCCGGCGCGGTGATGCAGGGGCTGTTTCGTAATCCGCTGGCCGATCCCGGACTGCTGGGTATCAGCAGCGGTGCCGGGCTGGCGGTGGCGCTCTCAGTGGTGTTGCCGCTCAGCCTGCCGCCGCTGCTGGCGCTGTGGCTGCCCTCGCTGGCAGCGTTTGCCGGCAGCCTGGTAGTGACGCTGCTGATCTTCAGCTTTAGCCGGCTGGCGCAGAGCCAGCTGGCGCGCCTGCTGCTGGTGGGCATTGCTATCAATGCGATATGCGGCGCGGCGGTTGGCGTGCTGTCGTGGCTGAGCAACGACCAGCAGCTGCGTCAGCTGTCGCTGTGGGGCATGGGCAGCCTGACGGGTGCCCAGTGGCCGAGCCTGCTGGTGTGTGCGCTGCTGATTGTTCCGGCGCTGCTGCTGGTACAGACGCGCGCGCGTCGCCTCAATCTGCTGCAGCTGGGCGAAGAGGACGCGCACTATATGGGCGTCGATGTTAAACGCACGCAGCGCCAGCTGCTGGTGCTGAGTGCGCTGCTGGTGGGCACGGCGGTGGCGGTCAGCGGCATTATCGGTTTTGTCGGGCTGGTGGTGCCGCACGTGATGCGTTTTTGTCTCGGCAGTGACCACCGCTGGCTGCTGCCGGGCGCGGCGCTGGCGGGAGCGATTCTGCTGTTGCTGGCGGATACGCTGGCGCGCACCGTGGTGATTCCGGCCGAAATGCCGGTCGGGCTGCTAACCAGTCTGCTGGGCGGGCCGTGGTTCCTGTGGCAGATTCTGCGCCAGCAAAGGGGGCTGAATGAGTGAGCAGTTGCAGGCGCGCGGACTGCGGTTTTGCCGGGGAACGCGTACCTTAATCGATGATGTCTCCCTGACGCTGCCGCCGGGCGAAATGGTTGCCCTGATCGGTCCTAACGGTGCCGGTAAGTCGACGCTGCTGCGTCTGCTGACCGGCTTTCTGCACGCGGACGCCGGCGAATGCTGGCTGGGCGATCGTCCACTGGCGGCCTGGCCGCGTGAACCGCTGGCGCAGCGCCGGGCAGTGATGCGCCAGCAAAACAGCGTCACCTTTCCGCTGCCGGCTGCCGACGTGGTGGCGATGGGGCGCGCACCCTGGCCGACCGGTAACTGCCAGGCGGTGGTGCAGGAGGTGATGCAGTTAACCGGCAGCGCGCCGCTGGCGCAGCGCGACTATCGCTCGCTGTCGGGCGGGGAGCAGCAGCGCGTGCAGCTGGCCCGGGTGCTGGCGCAGCTGTGGCATGACGACGGCCCGCGCGGCTGGCTGTTGCTGGATGAACCCACCTCCGCGCTCGATCTCTACTGGCAGCAGTCCACTCTGCGCCTGCTGCACCGGCTGACGCGCAATGGCCGTTTTAGCGTCTGCGCGGTGCTGCACGATTTGAATCTGGCCTCACTGTGGTCGGATCGGGTGTTGTTGTTACACCACGGCCAGCTGGTGGCGCAGGGCGCGCCGCACGCGGTGATGACCGAACCGATCCTGACGCGCTGGTATCAGGCCGACCTGCAGGTGGTTACGCCGCCAGCGCAGGATCGGCCGCAGATACAATTGCGGCCATAACTGCACCTGCACCGGGTCAGGGCGCCTGGCGGCAATCGACAATCAGCCGCCCACGCACCTGGCCCGCCAGCAGCTGTTCTGCGCCTGCGCGCGCCTCACTCAGTGGAATCACTTTGGTCATTTGCTCCAGCAGCGCGCCGTCAACCAGCTCCGCCAGACGCTGCCACGCCTGCTGACGCAGCGGTTTGGCGCACATCACGCTGTCCACGCCGGCCAGCGTAACGCCACGCAGAATAAACGGCGCGACGCTGGTGGGCAGATCGAGGCCCTGCGCCATGCCGCAGGCGGCGACCACGCCGTCGCGCTGGATCCCGGCTAACACATTGGCCAGCGTGTGGCTGCCGACGCTATCGATCGCGGCGGCCCAGCGCTCTTTCGCCAGCGGTTTGCCGGGCGCGCTCAGTTCGTTACGGTCGATAATCGCGGAGGCGCCGAGCGTATCGAGCAGGTAGGCGCTGTCGCTGGCGCGGCCGCTGGATGCCACGACCTCATAGCCGAGACGCGCCAGCAGGCTCACGCTGAAGCTGCCCACGCCGCCGCTGGCACCGGTAACCAGCACCGGACCGTGCTGCGGTGTGATGCCCTGTTTTTCCAGCGCCAGCACGCACAGCATCGCGGTAAAGCCGGCGGTGCCAATCGCCATGGTTTGCAGCGGGCTGAGCGCCGCCGGGACGCTAACCAGCCAGTCGCCGGAGACGCTGGCTTTCTGCGCCAGCCCGCCCCAGTGTTTTTCACCCACGCCCCAGCCGGTGAGCAGCGCAACATCGTCCTGCTGCCACTCCGGATGACGGCTGTGGATCACCCGGCCAACAAAATCGATGCCCGGCACCATGGGAAACTGGCGCACAATCGGCCCTTTATTGCAGATGGCCAGCGCGTCTTTGTAGTTGAGGGTGGAGTAGCTTACTTCGAGGGTAACATCCTGATCGGGCAATTGTTGCTCTGACAGATCCTGCAGGGATGTGCGGTATCCCTGTTCATCATTTTCAATGACCAGTGCCTTGAACATGCAGCCTCCGGCTGGTTGGGAGAAGTGCGCTCCATAGTACGCTTCTGCCGCAGGGAGTGCCAGGCGGATGGGCGCGGCAGGCGGTCGCTATCGCACCGGTGTTACATTCTGCATAACTTTGCGTAATCTTCGACTATTCAGGCAGTTAAAAATAGACGCCTTAACTATTATTCATTTAAATCAATGAAGTAGCGCATTGGCGTTCTGCATCAAAATTCCGCCCTGATTGGTTGTTCGCGGGAAAAAAAGATGCCATCATGTCGCCCGAATTTATTTCCCATCTTCATTGCTGAGGACGCCGCCATGCCCGGTACAATGCACATCTGCACTTGTCGCCGTGCGCTTCATGACAAGCGCGCCTCTGTCATCTGTTGTTCGCATTTCCCGCTCACTATGCGGTGAGGCTACGCCCCGTTCGCTGTTGGATATGAGTAAAGACAGACGCGATCTGGCTTTACTGATGTCTATCGGTTGCGGCCGCCGGACGTTATTCGCCGGGGAAATTTCCTCATTGCTGTGCCACTGGCACCCACTCATCCTTCATTACGGGGATTTGTGTTATGAACCCATTGAAAATTGCTGCCAGCGTAGCGGTAGCGCCAAGCCTGAGTCTCAACACCGCGCGCGACGTGGTGACGCTGGATAATACCGATTTCACCGACGTGGCCGCGGTAGTGGTCTCGCTGGCCGATACACGCAGCGGCGTGCTGACGCTGCTGCGCCAGACTGGCTTCAATCTGCCGGTGTTTGTCGCGAACGCCTTTGATGACGCGGTGCTGACGCTGCCGGGCGTGACCGGAGAGATCAACGGCGCAGCGGAAGAGTGGCAGGCGCTGGAGCAGGCGGCGCAGGCGTACGAGGCGGAACTGCTGCCGCCGTTTTTCGACACCCTGACGCGCTATGTCGATATGCAGAACAGCACCTTTGCCTGTCCGGGCCATCAGGGCGGGGCGTTTTTCCGCCGCCATCCGGCCGGACGTCAGTTTTATGAGTTCTACGGCGAGAACGTCTTTCGCTCCGATATGTGTAACGCGGACGTCAAGCTGGGCGATTTACTGATCCACGAAGGCTCGGCCAAGGATGCTCAGAAATATGCCGCGCGCGTGTTCAACGCCGATAAAACCTACTTCGTGCTGAACGGCACCTCCAGCGCCAACAAAGTGGTGACCAATGCGCTGCTGACGCGCGGCGATCTGGTGCTGTTTGACCGCAATAACCATAAATCTAACCACCACGGTGCGCTGATTCAGGCGGGCGCCACGCCGGTTTATCTGGAAGCGGCGCGTAACCCGTTTGGCTTTATTGGCGGCATCGATGCGCACTGTTTCGACGAGACGTATCTGCGCGAGCAGGTGCGCCAGGTCACGCCACAGCGCGCGGATCAGCCGCGCCCGTTCCGGCTGGCGATCATCCAGCTTGGTACCTACGATGGCACGGTATACAACGCGCGCCAGGTGGTGGATCGCATCGGGCATCTGTGTGACTACATCCTGTTTGATTCGGCATGGCTGGGTTATGAGCAGTTTATTCCGCTGATGGCCGGCTGCTCGCCGCTGACGCTGGAGCTTAACGAGAACGATCCGGGGATCTTTGTCACCCAGTCGGTGCATAAGCAGCTGGCGGGCTTCTCGCAGACTTCGCAGATTCACAAGAAAGATAACCATATTCGCGGCCAGAAACGCTTCTGCCCACACAAGCGGCTGAACAACGCGTTTATGCTGCACGCCTCAACCAGCCCGTTCTATCCGCTGTTCGCTGCGCTGGATATCAACGCCAGAATGCATCAGGGCGAAGCGGGGCGCAGCATGTGGCACGACTGCGTCACGCTGGGCATTGAGGCACGCAAAGCGATCCTCGAGCGCTGCAGCCTGATTCAGCCCTTCCTGCCGGAGCAGGTGCACGGCAAGCCATGGCAGGCGGCAGAAACCGCCACCATCGCCGCCGATCCGGCGTATTTCAGCTTCGAACCGGGCGCGAAGTGGCACGGTTTTGCCGGTTACGATGCCGGACAGTATCTGGTGGACCCGTGCAAACTGCTGCTCACCACGCCAGGCATCGATGCCACCAGCGGCGAATACACCCGCTTTGGCATTCCGGCTACCATCCTCGCCAACTATCTGCGCGAGAACGGTATCGTGCCGGAGAAGTGCGATCTCAACTCAATCCTGTTCCTGCTGACCCCAGCGGAAACGCCGGAAAAAATGGCGCATCTGGTGGCGATGCTGGAGCAATTTGAACAGCACGTGCGTGAGGATGCGCTGCTGGCCGAAGTGCTGCCGAGCGTGTATCGCAGGCACGTCGAGCGCTATCAGGGCTACACGCTGCGTCGCCTGTGCCAGGAGATGCACGATTTGTACGTCAGCTACGACGTTAAGGATCTGCAGCGCGACATGTTCCGTCAGGCGTGTTTCCCGAAAGTCGAGGTCAATCCGCAGGATGCGCATCAGGCGTATATTCGCGGTGACGTTGAGCTGGTGCCGATCGCCAGCGCCGAAGGGCGCATTGCCGCCGAGGGGGCGCTGCCGTATCCGCCGGGTGTGCTGTGCGTGGTGCCAGGCGAAACCTGGGGCGGGGCAGTGCAGCGCTATTTCCTCGCGCTGGAAGCGGGTATCAATCTGCTGCCGGGCTTTTCACCGGAGTTGCAGGGGGTTTACACCGAGGAGGATGACAGCGGGCACAAGCGGTTAGTGGCGAATATGATGTTGTAGGAGGGGGCTGTTCCCCCATCGCACGCCACCTTCTCCCGCAGGCGGGAGAAGGTGGCGATGAGCGCGAATCAATAACGGTGGTAGCTGCGCTGTGCCTGGCTCACTTTGTACAGATAGCGGCGCGACTCGGCCGACGGATGATTGGTGGTCAGCGTCTGATACACCTGGCTCGGTGACATGCCGTTGATGGTGGCGAAGGCGCGGTCTTTATCGCTGGAGAACACGCGCAGCACGCTGCCCGCCCCGCCGTTATAAGCGGTGATCACTGCGTAACGGCGTGACAGCGGATCCTGAATCCCGCCGAGATAGCTCTTCTGCAGCAGCGACAGATATGCGGTACCAGCATCAATATTATTGGCCGGATCAAGCAGATAGCTGCGGCTCGGTTTACCCCATTTGCCCTTCATGCGGAACACATCGACCCCGGCAGTATGCTGCACCACCTGCATCAGACCCAGCGCATCGGCGTTGCTTACCGCATAGGGGTTAAAGCTCGATTCGGTCTGCATGATCGCCAGAATCAGCGAGGCATCAACGCCATACTGTTCGGCCGCTTTGCGCACCAGCGGCAGATATTTGTGCGCACGTTTGTCGAGGTGGTTAGGCACCATCGGAATGGTCACCGACCAGATGACGTGCAGCCCGGAGGTGCGTTTCTGCAGTTTGTTCTGGATCAGGTAATCAGCAAAGTTACCGGCGCGTCCCTGCCAGCGGATCGGCTGACCGGTGTTATCCAGCACCTGGCCGTACAGCAGCGGCTCTTTACTGATCTGAATATCGTTGGCGTCGGAGTAGAGATCGACGTTGCCCGGATCGTCACCAATCAACAGCGTGGTGATGATGGCCTGACGCAGGCTGGCCATCGGATCGGTGCCGGAAATGGTCTCAATGGTGATGCTACCGCTGTCGAAGTTGATGTGACTGCGGGTGTAATAGTTATCGCTGTATTTGACGTAGTCCTTGGGTCCGGCGATCAGAACCTCATTGATTCCCCAGATATTCTCGATGTTGGCGGCAAATTGCCCCATCAGAATGTCAAAACCGTTGGTGTCCTTAACCCACTCTTCATGGTACTGCGATTTTTTTTGTCCGGAGCAGGAGACTAACAGGGGTGCGATGACCAGCAGTGCTATCAGTTTTTTATTCATTGTGAATGCGTGCCTGACTCGAAAAAGAGGGCCTCAAAGGGAGGCCCTGAACGTTTATTTTTCTGGCGGGGTGTAACCTTCAATGTGCACATCTTTGCCTTCGAACAGGAAATTCACCATCTCCTTCTCCAGCACTTTGCGATCTTCCGGGTTCATCATGTTGAGCTTCTTCTCGTTGATCAACATGGTCTGCTTGGACATCCACTGCTGCCAGGCCTCTTTGGAAATCTCATTGTAGATGCGCTTACCCAGTTCGCCAGGATAGAGCTGAAAGTCCTGGCCTTCAGCGTCGCGTTGCAGATAAGTACAAAAAATAGTGCGGCTCATTACTCTTCCTCTTCGGTCAAACTGGTTCGCAGTTGAAGCTGCCGGGGATGGCGCAGCTCATGCAGCAGGCGCTCTACCGGCGCGGCCAGCCCCACTGACGGTGGTTGCGCTAAGTTATACCAGAGACCGCCGGCTTCATCCATCAGCGACCCGGAGGAAGGCCACGCCAGCCACATAGGCACAATATCTAAGTGGAAATGGCTGAAGGTGTGGCGAAACGCGGTAAGCTGCTGCGGCTTCGCGTGGATGCCGCGCGCCGCCAGCCAGTCAGTCAGCGCTTGCTCACTGGTGAACTGCGGGAAGCAGAACAGGCCGCCCCACAAACCCACCGGCGGACGCTGTTCCAGAAACACCTCGTCGCCGTGCTGCAGCATCAGGAACCAGCCGCTGCGCTCTGGTAGCGTGACTTTCGGTTTCTTACCGGGATAATCAGCCCAGTTGCCCTGTGCATAGGCCGCGCAGCCGCTATTCAGCGGGCAGATGTCGCATTTCGGGCGGGAGCGAGTACACACTAACGCGCCGAGATCCATCATCGCCTGATTGAACTGGCTGACGCCTTCCGCTGGCGTGACGTCTTCACTGATCTGCCACAGCCGCTTCTCCACCTCTTTTTTGCCCGGCCAGCCGCTCACTGCATAGCAGCGCGCCAGCACGCGTTTTACGTTGCCGTCGAGGATCGGGAAATGCAGGCCAAGCGACAGTGACAGGATCGCGCCCGCCGTGGAGCGGCCGACGCCCGGCAGCGCCGCGACCTCATCGAAATGGGGCGGGAATACGCCGCCATGCAACTCAACCACCTGTTTAGCCGCCTTGTGCAGGTTACGCGCCCGTGCGTAATAGCCGAGGCCGGTCCACAGATGCAGCACTTCATCAAGCGGCGCGGCGGCCAGGTCGGCAACCGTGGGGAAGCGCGCCATAAAGCGTTCGAAATAGGGAATAACGGTGGCAACCTGCGTCTGCTGCAGCATCACTTCGGAGAGCCACACCTTATAGGGCGTTTTCTCCAGCTGCCACGGCAGAGTTTTACGGCCAAAGCGTTGGTACCACTCCAGCACCTGTTGCGCGAACTGCGGCGCCTGCATCATAAGAAGGAAATTTTCCATGTTTACTCTACAATCAGGCAGGAATTCCAGCATAGAGACATCAGGGTGTAAACCGGAAGATTGCAAAGGCTTGCTTCTGTTACTTAACTTTGCATAATGCCCGTTTCCCTGAACAGGCTAACCAGCAGGTTTCAACATGATTAATGACGTCATCACCCCGGAATTTGATGAGAACGGGCGGCCTTTGCGCCGTATCCGCAGTTTTGTGCGCCGCCAGGGGCGCTTAACGAAAGGACAGCAGCTCGCGCTCGACAATTACTGGCCGGAGATGGGCGTCGAGTATCAGCCGCAGCCGCTGGACATGGTCGCGCTGTTTGGCCGCGAAGCGCCGCTGGTGCTGGAGATTGGGTTTGGCATGGGTGCCTCGCTGGTGACCATGGCGCAGAACAATCCGCATCAGAACTTCCTCGGCATTGAAGTGCATGCGCCAGGCGTCGGTGCCTGTCTGGCCTCGGCCAAAGAGGCTGGCGTGCAGAATCTGCGCGTGATGTGTCACGACGCGGTGGAAGTGCTGGAAAACATGGTGCCGGACAATTCGCTGCGCATGGTGCAGCTGTTTTTCCCGGATCCATGGCATAAGGCGCGCCACAACAAGCGCCGCATCGTCCAGGTACCGTTTGCCGAGCTGGTGCTGCGCAAGCTGAAGCTGGGCGGCGTGTTCCACATGGCGACCGACTGGGAAGAGTACGCCACGCACATGCTGGAAGTGATGAGCAGCATCGATGGCTATAGCAATCAGTCGGAGAGCCAGAATTACGTGCCACGTCCGGAAACGCGTCCGTTAACCAAATTTGAGCAGCGCGGGCAGCGACTGGGCCATGGCGTATGGGATCTGATGTTTGAGAGGGTGAAATAATGGCTGTAAAACGTAGCCGCCGTTTACGTAAAAAGTTGCATGTTGATGAGTTTCAGGAGCTGGGCTTCTCTGTTGCCTGGCGTTTTGCCGAAGGCACCAGTGAGGAAGAGGTGGATGCCACGCTCGATCAGTTCATCAATGAGGTGATCGATCCGAATGGTCTGGCCTATGACGGCAGCGGCTATCTGGTGTGGGAAGGGCTGGTGTGTCTGCAGCAGACCGGCAAATGCACCGACGCGCACCGCGAGCTGGTGCGTAACTGGCTGGAAAAGAAAAATCTCGCCGATATTCAGGTCACTGAACTCTTCGACGTTTGGTGGGACTAAGTATCACCACTGGCGATAACTTCGCGCGATGAATCGCGCCGCTACACATTCAGTGCGTGTTGGTTGATTCGCTTGTCCAATGCACCTTTCGTAGCGGCGCAATTTATTGCGCATCGCCAGACGCAGCACAATGTCACCGCTTATCAGACTATTCACATCTGCAGGAGATTTCATGGTTCGTAAGGCTCTTCTCGCCGCGCTGCTGCTGGCGGCAGCTCAGGCGCATGCTGACTATCAGTGCAGCGTCAATCCAAAGGATGATGTGATCATAAAACCCCAGAGCGTGCAGGTGGTGGGCAGCAACGGCAACCTTGAAATCACGCCGCAGGGCGATGTGCAGTTCGACGGCAAGGCGGTGAGCGTCGATAACGCCACGCGCCAGCAGGCGATTGACTACCAGAACGCGCTGCGTCGCGATCTGCCGTGGGTTGATAGCGGCGCAACCACCCGTCTGGAGCGGGGCCGCGTGGCGCTGGATAAAGTAATCGTCGAAAAACTCGGGGCGGACAGCAATGTGCGCAATCGCCTGACTACGCTGAACGGCCAGCTGAAGCAGCAGATGAACCGCATCATCGAGCATCGCCCGGATGGCCTGACTTTCCACCATCAGGCCATTGAGCAGGTGCGCGCCGACGGCGAGAAGCTGGTGCAGAGCACGCTGGGCGGGGTGTTGCAGGATAGCCTGAACGAGATGGGCACCAAACAGGCCGCCAGCGGCAGCAATCCGCTGCAGGCGCTGATGGGCAACCTCGGCGGGCTACAGCAGTCGATTCAGACTGAATGGAACAATCAGGAGCAGGATTTCCAGAACTTCGGTCATGAAGTGTGTAACCGGGTGACCGCACTGGAGAGCCAGCGCAAGACGCTGATGCAGAACGTAAAGGGCTAAGCCAGCCGCGTTGCCGCTGAATGCACGGAACATCACGGCGTCATTGTTCTTCTGAACAGTGGCGCCTTTTTTATCCCCGTAGCTTTTAAGCCGTGATTTAACGGATTGTCTTAGATTCGGGACGAATCTGATAACAGCAAAATTTCCGCATTAATAACTATATCAACGGGCATTCAGCCTGTTTAACTCATTAATTTTTAAGGAAATTTTATGTTATTTTCTGACGCCTCTGCTTCCAGTTCACACCCGGTTTTATCACCCCCTGTGGTTATCGTTGCCGAGCGCGGCTGGTACAACGATCCGCAAAAACGCTGGCAGGGAACGGTACAAACGCCGGACGCCGTTGAAGTCATCGTGACGGTTAACGGTGGCAATCCGCTACGCGTGCCGGTGATCAATGGCCACTTCGAGTGGATGCCGCCGCAGCCGATGGCCGATGGTGAATACCAGCTAACCTTCACCGCCGTGGATGCCGCCGGCAATCACAGCGCACCTACGCGCGTGGATTACAATATTGATACTCATCCGCCCGCCAGACCGATCATCGAAGCGATAGAGGATCACGTTGCCGGCGGCGTGGAGGACGGTAACAGCATCCGCCGTAACGGCTATACCAACGATGATCAGCCGGTGGTACGCGGGCAGGCCGAAGCCAACGCGCTGGTTTATCTCTATAATGGCAACCAACTTCTCGCCTCTGTCCGTGCCGATGCGCAGGGCAACTGGCAGGCACAACTCGATCTGCCGCAGGACGGAACCTATAACCTGACGGCGCAGGCCGAGGACCGCGCCGACAACCGCAGTCAGCCGTCGCCGAAGTGGACCTTTCATCTCGATACGCTTACCCCGGAAACGCCGACGTTCAGCTATTACGACGACAATCGCGGGCTGTATCAGGGCCAGTTTGGCTGCGGCAAACCCACCGATGATGTCCGGCCGGAACTGCACGGTGAAGCCGAGCCCGGCAGCGTGGTGCGCATTCAGTATGCCGCACCGGGCGGAAAGTGGGTTGTCGGCGGTACGGCCACCGTCGACAGCAGCGGCCACTGGCACTGGACGCCGCCGCAGGATCTGCTGCCGGACGGCGACTGGCGTTTTCGCAGCCGCAGCAGCGATAAAGCCGGCAACGTCAGTCAATGGAGCGACAGCTGGACGCTGACCATCGACACCCGTATCAACACGCCCACCATCCTGCAGGCTATCGATGACGTCGGCACCATCCAGCCGGTGCTGCCGGGCCAGACCACCGACGATAAGCGGCTCGATTTTTCCGGACAGGCCGAGCCTTACAGTCAGGTGACGCTGTACCAGAACGGCGTGGCAGCCGGCAGCGCGACGGTGGGGGCCGATGGGCGCTGGCAGATTACCCCGGACCGCGACATGCAGCCGGGCAGCAACAACTTTACGGTAAAAGCGGTCGATGTGGCGGGTAACGTCAGTGACTATGCGCCCAACTGGGCGATTAACTATGACTCTGGCGTAAAGCACAGTTCTGGCGAAGAGAACTGGAACTGTCGCGCCAATACCAGCTGGCAAACCGGCCGTGTGTATCAGTACGGCGGGTTGAAAGTCACCGAACTGAAACATGGCACCACCAACAACTGTTTCTATACCGGCATCATGAA
>NZ_VOQX01000180.1:0-3642 GCF_016643525.1 Pantoea sp. Morm
AGCGAGCAGGGCACAGGCGTGCGTATTCCGGGCTTCACCGTGCAGGCTATCGACACCATCGCAGCGGGCGATACTTTTAACGGTGCCTTTATTACCGCGCGTCTGGAAGGTGTGGCAATGCATGATGCCGTGCGTTTTGCCCATGCCGCCGCCGCAATTGCGGTGACGCGTCCGGGTGCGCAGCCCTCAGTGCCGTGGCGCACTGAGATCGATAACTTCCTGCAGCAACAGGGTTAAGCCTTTGGCGACCATGAAAGATGTCGCCCGCCTGGCGGGCGTCTCCACCTCCACTGTTTCCCACGTTATCAATAACAATCGTTTTGTTAGCGAGCAGGTGCGGGAAAAAGTGGAACAGGCGATCCGCGAGCTGAACTACGCGCCTTCTGCATTGGCGCGCAGTCTGAAGATCAATCAGACGCGCACTATTGGCATGTTGCTGACGGCCAGCAGTAACCCGTTCTATTCAGAAGTGGTGCGTGGCGTAGAAAATAGCTGCTATGAGCGCGGCTACAGTTTGATTCTGTGTAATACCGAAGGCGATGAAGAACGCATGAATCGCAGCCTCGAAACGCTGATGCAAAAGCGTGTCGATGGCTTATTAATGATGTGCACCGAGACGCACCTTCCCTCTGCGGAGATCCTCAATCGTTATCCGTCCGTACCCATGGTGATGATGGACTGGGCGCCGTTTGAAGGGCGTGGCGACATCATTCAGGATAATGCGCTGCTGGGCGGTGAGCTGGCAACGCAGCATCTGATCGATCGCGGATACACGCGTATTGCCTGTATTGCCGGCCCGCAGGATAAAACTCCGGCGCGTTTGCGTCTGGAAGGTTTCCATAAAGCGATGACCAACAGTGGATTACCGGTGTTGCCCGGCTATGTGGTCGACGGTGATTTCGAATTTCAGGGTGGGTTTAATGCGATGAACCAGCTACTGACGTTAGAGTTGCTGCCCGAAGCGGTTTTCACCAGTAACTATGCGATGGCCGTGGGCGTATATCACGCGCTATTTCAGGCGGGATTACGTGTGCCGCAAGATATCGCGGTGATGGGTTATGACAATATCGAACTGGCGCGTTATCTCACACCACCGCTCAGCACCATCCATCAGCCCAAGGATGAATTGGGTGAACTGGCGATTGATACGCTGATTCATCGTATGAGCGATCCCGACGCCAGTCAGCAAACGCTGGTACTGACGCCGGAGCTGGTGGAGCGCGGTTCAGTTTAAGCGGTTTTCTTCTTTTTCTCGCGATTGGCGATCAGATTGCGCCCGTCGCCGGGACGCAACATCAGGAAAGCAAACGCGGACAGCACGGTGATCACCCCCATCGTCAGGAAGGTGGCGTGGAATTGCTGCACGGTTGTGCTCTCGAAATCCTGATAGAAACGCAGTACCGCCGCACTGACGGCCACGCCAAAGCTGATCGATACCTGCTGCGTTACGGCCAGCACGCTGTTACCACCGCTGGCATTCTCATCATTCAAATCGGCCAGTGTGATGGTGTTCATCGCGGTGAATTGTGTCGACATCGCCATACCTAATACAAACAGCGCGGCTAACAGCATTAATACACTTTCACCCGGTGTTTGCAGTGAAAAGCTGGCGACAAGAATGCCGATGATGATGGTGATACCGACCAGCGTTTTACGATAGCCGAAGCGACGTAGCACTTGTGTCACGGTGGATTTGGCCAGCAGCGAGCCAATCGCTGTTGGCCCCATCATGCAACCCGCTATCAGTGCGGGATAACCAAAGCCCACCTGTAACATCAATGGCATCAGGAAGGGAATACAGCCGGTGCCCAGACGTGCCGCGATATTACCAATGATGCCGACCGAGAAGGTTCGGGTCTTAAACATCGGTAAGTTGATCAGCGGTGCAGGATGGCGCCGTGCATGCACTATATATAGAAGCAATAGCGCGACACCGGCTAACAGCACCAGCACCGCCTGCCACGGCGACACGATACGCTCTCCGAACAGTTCGATACCGACGGATATCAGCACCAGACCTAAGCCAAACAGAATGAAGCCGCCAAAATCAAAGCGGCGCTTAGGCGTGGTGAAATCCGGCATATATTTACGTGCATAGAAGATGCCCGCGATGCCGATGGGAATGTTGATCAGGAATATCCAGTGCCAGCTGGCGTAGGTGACCAGCAAGCCACCGAGCATCGGCCCCAGAATCGGTCCGACTAATCCCGGCATGGTCACAAAGTTAAGTACCGGCAGCAATTCACTGCGTGGATAAGCACGCAACAATGCCAGGCGCGCGACCGGCATCATCATCGCGCCACCAACACCCTGGATAATGCGTGAGATAACCAGCATGCTCAGCGAGCCCGAAAGTGCACATGCTAAAGACCCCAACGTAAACAGTGAAACGGCCACGATAAAGACTTTGCGCGTGCCGAAGCGATCGGCCAGCCAGCCGCTGACCGGGATCAGCATGGCGACAGTGAGCGTATAGCTGATCACAGCAGATTGCATGGCAAGAGGGGAACGGTCGAGACTGGTGGCGATAGCAGGAAGCGCAGTATTGAGGATGGTGGCATCGAGGGCTTGCATGAAAAACGCCATTGCGGCGATCCAGGGCAAGCCGGCCATACTGCGCGCGGAGCGAATCATTGAAAGTCCTTCTTTAATAATTGTTCAGTCTGCAACAAAGAAAACGGCGTTGGACTAACAGAATAGCATTGGTGCTTATACGCGTGACGCTGATTTGTGCCGCCAAACGGGCGCTTTTGACTGATTATTGATCGAGAAATGTCTGTTTTTAGCCTGTTCGGTTAAAAAAGTAGCGCCCAGTCAATTTTTTGCAATAAACCCTTGTCAGCTCCGAATAACTCCCTATAATGCGCCACCACTGAGACGGCAAAGCGGCAACGCAGGCGGCTCAGCAGGGAGTGAAGAAATTCATCCCGCCGGAGAAAAACGCTGAAAAAAGTGTTTGACTCTGAAGGAGGAAAGCGTAATATACGCCACCTCGCAACAGCAGCTTAAGGCGCTGATTGCACCGCTCTTTAACAATTTATCAGACAATCTGTGTGGGCACTCGCAGGATTGATATCAGCGTCTCCGGACGTAAAAAATATCAAGTCTCACGAGTGAACACATAATGAAATTCATTATGACGTTTTACAGATGAGCATCGCTGCACTTGTTGCAGCAAATCAAACTTTAAATTGAAGAGTTTGATCATGGCTCAGATTGAACGCTGGCGGCAGGCCTAACACATGCAAGTCGAACGGTAGCACAGAGAGCTTGCTCTTGGGTGACGAGTGGCGGACGGGTGAGTAATGTCTGGGAAACTGCCCGATGGAGGGGGATAACTACTGGAAACGGTAGCTAATACCGCATAACGTCTTCGGACCAAAGTGGGGGACCTTCGGGCCTCACACCATCGGATGTGCCCAGATGGGATTAGCTAGTAGGTGGGGTAATGGCTCACCTAGGCGACGATCCCTAGCTGGTCTGAGAGGATGACCAGCCACACTGGAACTGAGACACGGTCCAGACTCCTACGGGAGGCAGCAGTGGGGAATATTGCACAATGGGCGCAAGCCTGATGCAGCCATGCCGCGTGTATGAAGAAGGCCTTCGGGTTGTAAAGTACTTTCAGCGGGGAGGAAGGCG
>NZ_VOQX01000181.1:0-3636 GCF_016643525.1 Pantoea sp. Morm
AAGTCGGTATTGGCGATGGCGTTAATCAGCTGCTGCGTCGCCAGCTGCTTGCGCAGCGCTTCGGCGTACTGATCGGCACTGAAACCCATGCTGGCGATCAGGCCGTTGTATTTCGCGTTGTCGAACTTACCGTTGGTCTGGAAAGCCTGCTGATTGAAAATAGCCTGCTTCACCTGATCGTCGCTGATGCCAATGTGCAGATCTTTGATGTACTGATCGAGCAGCGCCTGATCGATCAACTGTGACAGCGCCTGCTGGCGCATCTGCTGCATGTAGCCGTCGTTGCTGGCCAGCTGCGAGAACTGGTCGCCCAGCATCTGCTGCTGACGGTTGCGCTCGTTGTTAAACGCCTGTTCCAGCTCACCGCGGCTAATTTCATGGCCGTTCACTTTGGCAGCGTAATCGCTGTTACCGCCAATCAGGTAGTTGCCCACCCCGGTCAGTACGAATGACAGGATGATCAATCCCAGAATGATCTTGAGCACGACATGGTTCGACGCCGCGCGTAAATTGTCCATCATGGTATGACAACACTCCGCTGTAGTGTGGATGTAAAGCTCAGACACGATGTCATCATCGTGCAGCTGCGGTTCAGGCTGGCAGCTGGCAACCATGCGGAGACTGAAGCCAGCGGCTAAAGTCGCGCATCAAGATAAAAAAAGGCACATCAAAAATGATGTGCCCGTATGTTACATGAGAACGCCTTTTTCGTCCTCAATCCATGGAAGAAAATGCTTCGATGGACAGGTCAGCGGTCATTAATTGACGGCGTCTTTCAGTGCTTTACCTGCACGGAAGCCCGGTACTTTACCAGCCGGGATGGTGATTTCTTTACCGGTTTGTGGGTTACGGCCGGTGCGGGCAGCACGCTCGCGTACAGAGAAGGTACCGAAACCGACCAGTGCCACTTCGTCACCGCCTTTCAGCGCGTCAGAAACGGAGCCCATGAATGCATCTAACACACGTCCCGCTGCCGCTTTAGAAATGTCAGCGTCTGCAGCAATTTTGTCGATCAACTGTGACTTATTCACTCTCTTCATCCCCTCTTTTATTATTCACTCGCACCCGCGCTTCCCGCCCGGTGCGAACGCGCAGCCATTTATATCAAGCCTGTGGAGCTGAAACAACGGTATTCATCTTAATCGTTGATCCAGCAGCCCCCTAAATTAGCGGCACAAAAAAAAGCTGGCAAGCCCGATTTGGCCTGCCAGCTTCGCTTTTTAGCGCTTTTTGTCGCTAATCACTATTTTGCCGTGGCAACCTGCATCCCGTACGGGGCATTTTCCAGCGCCAGGCTCAGCACTTCTTCAATACGCTTCACCGGATGGATCGACAGATCGGCAATCACGTTCTGTGGAATCTCTTCCAGATCGCGCTTGTTTTCGTCCGGGATCAGCACGGTTTTGATGCCGCCGCGATGCGCCGCCAGCAGTTTCTCTTTCAGGCCACCAATCGGCAGTACCTGACCGCGCAGTGTGATCTCGCCGGTCATCGCCACGTCCGAACGCACCGGGTTACCGGTCAGACAGGAGACCAGTGCGGTACACATCGCGATACCGGCGCTTGGACCATCTTTCGGCGTCGCCCCTTCCGGTACGTGTACGTGGATATCACGCTTCTCGTAGAAGTCGCCGTTGATGCCGAGTTTCTCCGCACGGGCGCGGACTACCGTCAGCGCCGCCTGGATGGACTCCTGCATCACCTCACCGAGTGAACCGGTGTAGGTCAGCTTGCCTTTGCCCGGCACGCAGGCGGTTTCGATGGTGAGCAGATCGCCGCCCACTTCGGTCCACGCCAGGCCGGTGACCTGACCAACACGGTTTTCGCTGTCGGCACGGCCGTAATCAAAGCGCTGCACACCCAGGAAATCCTTGAGGTTTTCGCTGGTGATTTTGATGCTCTTTTTCGCTTTGTCCATCAGCAGCGCTTTCACCGCTTTACGGCACAGCTTGGAGAGTTCGCGCTCCAGGCTACGCACGCCCGCTTCACGGGTGTAATAGCGGATAATGCCGATAATGGCGCTGTCGTCAACGCTGATCTCTTTCTCTTTCAGCGCATTACGCTCGATCTGCTTCGGCAGCAGGTGCTGTTTAGCGATGTTGAGCTTCTCATCTTCGGTGTAGCCGGAGAGACGGATCACTTCCATACGATCCAGCAGCGGAGCCGGAATGTTCATGGAGTTAGAGGTAGCCACAAACATCACATCTGACAGATCGTAATCCACTTCCAGATAGTGATCGTTGAACGCAATGTTCTGCTCCGGATCCAGTACCTCCAGCAGCGCTGAAGCCGGATCGCCGCGCATGTCGGATGACATTTTGTCGATCTCATCCAGCAGGAACAGCGGGTTTTTCACGCCGACTTTGGCCATTTTCTGGATCAGTTTGCCCGGCATCGACCCGATATAGGTACGACGGTGGCCGCGGATTTCCGCTTCATCACGCACGCCACCCAGCGCCATACGCACATATTTACGGCCGGTGGCTTTGGCGATTGACTGTCCCAGCGAGGTTTTACCCACGCCCGGCGGTCCGACCAGACACAGAATCGGCCCTTTAATTTTGCTGACGCGACTCTGCACCGCAAGATACTCAAGGATGCGGTCTTTCACGCGCTCCAGACCGTAATGGTCGGTATCCAGCGTCTCCTGCGCTTTCCGCAGGTCTTTTTTCACCTTGCTGCGCGCGTTCCACGGTACCTGCACCATCCAGTCGATGTAGCCGCGCACCACGGTGGCTTCCGCTGACATCGGTGACATCATCTTCAGCTTCTGCAGTTCGGCTTCGGCCTTCTCGCGCGCCTCAGCCGGCATTTTCGCCGCGTCGATTTTGCGTTTCAGCGCTTCGTATTCATCCGGCGCATCATCCATCTCGCCCAGCTCTTTCTGAATCGCTTTCATTTGCTCATTCAGATAGTACTCGCGCTGGCTTTTCTCCATCTGCTTTTTAACGCGGTTGCGAATACGCTTCTCAACCTGCAGCAGATCGATTTCCGATTCCATCATCGCCATGAGATATTCCAGACGCTCATTGATGTCGGACATCTCCAGCACTGACTGTTTGTCAGCCAGCTTAAGCGGCATGTGCGCCGCCACGGTGTCGGCGAGACGCGCCGCGTCGTCGATGCTGTTGAGTGAAGTCAGCACCTCCGGCGGGATTTTTTTGTTCAGCTTGATGTAGCCTTCAAACTGATTGATGGCGGTACGCACCAGCACTTCCTGCTCGCGCTCTTCAATTTCCGGCGAGATCAGGTATTCGGCCTGGGCAACAAAGTGGTCGCCATTGTCCGCTAAAGTGGTGATGTGTGCGCGCTGAAGACCTTCCACCAGCACCTTAACGGTGCCGTCTGGCAGTTTCAGCATCTGCAGTACGGAAGCAACGGTCCCTACCGCGAAGAGATCGTTAATACCAGGTTCATCCGTTGAAGCCTCTTTCTGGGCAACCAGCATGATCTTCTTGTCATGATCCATCGCCGCTTCGAGGCAACGAATCGATTTTTCCCGACCAACAAACAACGGAATTACCATGTGCGGATAAACCACCACGTCGCGCAACGGCAACACGGGGATTTCAATGCGTTCAGAACGCTCAGGATTCATAGAGCTCTCTCTTAGTTTAATGTCCGCCAGGTGATGGG
>NZ_VOQX01000182.1:0-3475 GCF_016643525.1 Pantoea sp. Morm
GCTGCGTGACGCGGGCCTGGTGAACTCTGATGAGCCAGCCAAACGTCTGCTGTGTCAGGGTATGGTTCTGGCCGATGCGTTCTATTACACCGGCGCGAACGGCGAGCGTAACTGGGTTTCTCCGGTTGATGTTAGCGTTGAGCGCGATGAAAAAGGTCGTATTGTTAAGGCTGTCGACAACGCAGGCCGCGAAGTGATTTATGCCGGCATGAGCAAGATGTCCAAGTCGAAAAACAACGGCATCGATCCACAGTTGATGGTTGAACGTTACGGTGCCGATACCGTGCGTCTGTTCATGATGTTTGCTTCACCAGCAGAAATGACGCTGGAATGGCAGGAATCGGGTGTAGAAGGTGCGAACCGCTTCCTGAAGCGCGTGTGGAAACTGGCCTACGAACACGTGGCGAAAGGTGCCACCGTGGCGCTGGACCTCAATGCACTGAACGACGATCAGAAAGCGCTGCGTCGCGATCTGCACAAAACCATCGCCAAGGTGGCCGATGACGTGGGTCGTCGCCAGACGTTCAACACCGCTATCGCTGCCATCATGGAGTTGATGAACAAGCTGACTCGTGCCCCGCAGGAGAGCGATCAAGATCGCGCACTGATGCAGGAAGCGCTGGTGGCGGTTGTTCGTCTGCTCTATCCGTTCACGCCGCACGCCAGCTATGTTCTGTGGCAGGCGCTGGGCGGAGAAGGTAGTGTCGATGAAGCCAGCTGGCCGGTTGCGGATGAATCCGCGATGGTGGAAGATTCATTGCTGGTCGTTGTACAGGTGAATGGCAAAGTGCGCGGCAAGATTACCGTTGCGCCGGATGCTACGCAGGAGCAGGTTCAGGCGCGTGCTGCGCAGGAGCACATTGTGGCGAAATATCTGGAAGGCGTCACACTTCGTAAAGTGATTTATGTCCCTGGCAAACTGCTTAACCTGGTCGTAGGTTAAGTTCAGGAGGAACTGTGCGACAACTGATTATCAGGCTGTTTGTCCTGCTTGCGGTGATGATCACCGCAGGCTGTGGTTTTCACCCGCGCGGCACCACCATGGTGCCAACCGAGATGAAAACGCTGATCGTCCAGAGTGGCGACCCGTATGGCCCACTGGCGCGCACCGTGCGCCAGCAGCTGCGCATCAATGATGTCACTATTGTTGATGACAGCAAAAAGGCCAGTGCCAAATATCCCACTCTGCGCTTAGGTGCAGAGATGCAGGGACGTGATACTGCATCGGTGTTTATCAGCGGTACCACTGCTGAGTATTCACTGGTGATGACAGTGACCGCGCAGGTTCTGATTCCGGGCAAAGGCATCTATCCGATCAGCACTACCGTGTACCGTTCTTTCTTCGACAACCCGAATGCCGCACTGGCGAAGGATGCCGAGCAGGACATGATCGTGCAGGAGATGCGCCAGCGTGCTTCCGAGCAATTGGTGCGTAAACTGTTAACGGTTCATGCCGCGCAGGAAAGCAACAAAGACACGTTGCCAAAGCCGGAGATCATCGCACCAGGTGAGAATTCACCAGAAGTGCCCTCTTCGTCAGCAACCAGTCTGCAATGATCAGGATTTATCCTGAACAACTGAGCGCGCAGCTTCGTGAGGGGCTGCGCGCCTGTTATTTTCTGACCGGCAATGAACCGCTGCTGATTCAGGAAAGTGCCGATGCCATTCGCGCGGCCTCCTCTTCTCAAGGCTTTGAAGAACACTTCAGTGTCACTCTTGATGCGCAAACCGACTGGGATGCGATCTTTGCCAGCTGTCAGGCACTCAGCCTGTTCACTCAACGCCAGACCTTAACGCTGCAACTGCCAGAAAACGGTGCCAATGCAGCGATGGCCGAGCAACTGGTTAAACTCGCCAGCCTGCTGCACAGCGATATCCTGCTGGTGCTGCGCATGGCAAAACTGACCAAAGCGCAGGAAAACAGCGCCTGGTTTAAAGCGCTGAGCACCCATGCCGTGCTGGTTCCCTGCCAGACGCCCGAACAAGCGCAGCTGCCGCGCTGGGTCGCGAGCCGCGCCAAAGCCATGAAGTTAAGTGTTGATGATCAGGCTATTCAACTGCTGTGCTACTGCTATGAAGGCAACCTGCTGGCGCTGGCGCAGGCGCTGGAACGCCTGTCACTGCTGTGGCCGGATGGCAAGCTCACCCTGCCCCGGGTAGAGGACGCGGTGAATGACGCTGCGCACTTTACCCCTTTCCACTGGGTTGATGCCCTGCTGGCGGGCAAAAGTAAGCGCGCCCTGCATATCCTGCATCAGCTGGAAAAAGAGGATGCTGAAGCGGTGATTTTACTGCGTTCTCTGCAACGTGATTTACTGACGCTGCTGCATTTGCAGCGCAATCAGGGTAAACAGGGTCTGCGAGCGCTGATGGATCAACAACGCATCTGGCAGAACCGTCGCGCGCTGTTTACCGATGCGCTGCAACGCCTTGATGCACGTCGTCTGCAACGCGCCGTGCATTTGCTCGCCGAACTGGAGCTGACCATGAAGCAGGATTACGGTCAAAACCTCTGGCCGCAGCTTGAAACGTTGTCGCTGCTGCTGTGTCACCGCGATTTTCCCCTAAGCTTTACGGATGTCTAAACTTTACGCGCTGTTTGGCGGCACCTTCGATCCTATCCACTTTGGCCATCTGCGCCCGGTGGAAGCGCTGGCGCAACAGGTAGGGCTGAAAAAGGTCACGCTACTCCCCAACAACGTGCCACCGCATCGGCCACAGCCTGAAGCCAGTGCCCGACAGCGCGTGGAAATGCTGCGCTGCGCGATTGCGACCCGACCCCTGTTTGATATTGATACGCGCGAGCTGGAACGGGATACGCCATCATGGACGGTCGCAACCCTTGAAGCACTCCGTGCGGAACGCGGTGCAGAACAGCCCCTCGGGTTTATCATCGGACAAGATTCTCTGCTAACGTTAGCCAAATGGCATCGCTGGCAGGATCTCCTCTCTCTGTGCCATCTGTTGGTATGCCAGCGACCGGGCTATGCAACGCAGATGGAAACGCCTGAGATGCAGCAGTGGCTGGATGCGCATCGTGCACAGCGCGCAGAACAGTTGCATCAAGCACCGGCAGGCCATATCTGGCTGGCTGAAACGCCGCTGTTTGACATCTCCGCCACGGAAATACGCCAGCGTCGTCACCTGGGGCAATCCTGCACCGATCTGCTGCCCGATGCGGTTATCGACTACATCGATCGCGCTGGCTTATATCGCGGTTGATCGTTGCGTGCTATACTGCGCCGCTTCATTTTAGGCTATGTTTTCCGGGCATTCAGCCTTCTCGTAATCACCTGTTTTTAAGGGGAACCTTTTGCAAGGTAAAGCACTCCAAGATTTCGTTATTGATAAGATTGACGATATTAAAGGCCAGGACATCATTGCTGTTGATGTGCAGGGCAAATCGAGCATCACCGATTGCATGATCATCTGCACCGGCACGTCGACGCGTCACGTCGTTTCGATCGCCGATGAC
>NZ_VOQX01000183.1:0-3325 GCF_016643525.1 Pantoea sp. Morm
GTAGCGCAGCAGGTAGACAAACACGTTAGCCAGCGCGATATACCACAGCAGCTTATTAGGCAGGATGTACTGCATAAAAATCTGCTTCGCCGTCAACTCCTCCTCATGATCCTCGCTGTAGTCTGGCGGATAATCATTCTTGTACGCCTCAATCGGCGGCAAACCACAAGACTGCGGCGTATCGCGCATCAGGGCAAAGGCAATAATCGCGATGAGGATGGCACCAAACGCCGGCATATAGAGCGCGGCTTTCCAGTCGTTAAACCACGCCATACCCAGCAGGAACAGCAAGGGCGGAATACCACCACCCACGTTATGCGCGCAGTTCCACACCGAGACAATCCCGCCGCGTTCCTTCTGCGACCACCAGTGCACCATAGTGCGACCGCACGGTGGCCAGCCCATGCCCTGGAACCAACCGCACAGGAACAGCAGCACAAACATCACCATGATGCTGGAGGTGGCCCACGGCACAAAGCCCATAAACAGCATCACAGCAGCGGCCAGAATCAGTCCGGCAGGTAAAAACACGCGCGGATTCGAGCGATCGGAAACGGAACCCATGATGAACTTGGAGAAACCGTAGGCGATGGATATTCCTGACAGCGCAAAACCGAGATCGCCACGCGAGAAACCCTGTTCGACTAAGTAGGGCATCGCCAGCGCAAAGTTTTTACGGACCAGGTAATAGGCGGCATAGCCAAAGAAAATGCCGATGAAGATTTGCCAGCGTAGCCGACGATAGAGCGGATCGACACGATCGTCAGCGACTTGCGGCTGATGCGGTGCCGGTTTGAAGATACTTAACATGAAGGTGGCCCTCCAGGGCGCAATATTTTTTATAAATTCCCAGCAGGTTGGGTCAAAAGCCCTCTGGCGTGACAACAAAACCAAAGTTCCATTTCGCGCAAAGGATAGTGATGGTTGCGCCATGTTACTGTGATGTGTGACTCAATTGTTACAGTTTGATGACATTTAAGAGCGATATAAACCAGGAAATGTTGGTATTCGCGCATGAAGCGTCGGAGCTTTTGGGTTTGGAAGGGGAATCCGTTGCCGTGTCGAATCAGATTCACTGCTTCTGCAACCAGCGACCTGATTTCAGTAGTGGACCTCATCTCAATGAGTGACGGGGATACGGCGATTTGTTTGATTTTAATTTGACCACTCGTCAACCAGATATTTCAGCCCGCTCACGACAGTTTGTTTACACTAGCGCCACTGTTCATTTTGGGATCGATGCCGTGCCGTTACTGATCGTTACCACCATTTTGTGGGCTTTTTCCTTTAGTTTGATAGGGGAATACCTTGCGGGCCAGGTTGACTCCTGGTTCTCTGTACTGATGCGCCTTGGATTGGCCGCGATTGTCTTCCTGCCGTTCCTGCGCTGGAAAGGCTATCGCGCCTCAACCATCCTGCTGTATATGCTGGTGGGGATGCTGCAACTCGGCGTCATGTACCTGCTGAGTTTCGAGGCTTATACCTACCTCAGCGTGACAGAATTCCTGTTATTTACCGTGATGACGCCGCTCTACGTCACGCTGATTTACGATTTGCTCAGCAGACGTCGACTGCGAATCGGCTATGCTTTCAGCGCGCTTTTGGCGGTAGCTGGTGCGGCCATCATTCGCTATGACAAAGTCAGCGATCACTTCTGGTTCGGTTTGCTGCTGGTGCAGGCGGCTAACATCTGCTTCGCCATTGGTATGGTCGGTTACAAGCGCTTGCAGGAAACCCGCCCAATGCCGCAACACACGGCCTTCTCGTGGTTCTATCTTGGCGCGGTGATCATCGCCATCATTGCGTGGAGCCTGTGGGGTAACCCGAACAAACTGCCAACCACCTCACTGCAGTGGGGTATTCTGGTCTGGCTGGGCGTGGCGGCTTCCGGGCTGGGCTACTTTATGTGGAACTACGGTGCGACGCAGGTCGATGCGGGTACGCTGGGCATTATGAACAACATGCACGTGCCAGCGGGCTTGCTGGTCAATCTGGCGATCTGGCAGGAAAAACCGCACTGGCCGAGCTTTATTGCCGGGGCGATCGTCATTTTCGCTTCGCTATACGTGCATAAGCGCTGGGTAGTGGGACATGGGTCCAAAAGCGATGCCTAACTGAGACGATCCTTGATCTGGTTTCGTTGAACTTGCAGAAGCGCTATGTGCTGGGAAAAAGCAGCACCTAAGCCAAAGGGAAGATACAGGCCGCTACGAAGAGCGAAGCGTCCGAGCCATGGATGGCGAGGCCGATCCACAGGGATGTGAGATTCCTTCGTGATCGGAGCGGCCTGTATCTGACCTGATGTCAAAGCGGCGCTCAAAGCTAAAGGGAAGGGATAGCGTGGCAGAGGAGTAAAGCATCCGAGCCAGGGAGGGCGAGGCTGACCCACAGGGATGTGGGCCTCCTTTGCGATCTGCCACGCTATCCCTGACTGAGCACTAACACAAAGCCATCAGGGCTTTTTCGCGGGCGCCGCAGGACGATTCATCATCGTCAATCCCTTCAGAAAGTTACGCAGAATCTGGTCACCGCACTCGCGGTAGTTCTTATGATCCGGGTTGCGGAAAATCGCACCGACTTCAGCCTGTGAAATCTTAAAGTTTGCCTTCTCCAGCACCACCGGAATATCCGTGGTCTTCAGCGCAAACGCGATACGCAGCTTCTTGATGAAAATATTGTTATTCATACGGCGTTCAACCGAAGGTGCGGGCGCATCTTCACTCTTACCGCGACGGAAGAAAATCAAACCGTTGAGGAAATAGCCCATTAGCACGTCCGGCAACTTACGGAACGCCGCATCCTCATCCTTCTTCATCCACGCCTGCACATCCTCTAGCGGCACTTCACTGCCCGCTAAGGCAAAAATCTCCACCACTTTGCTATCGCTTAAATCAAGCATATAGCGCACGCTGCGCAGAACATCGTTACTCGTCATGGTGAAACTCTCTTGGTCGCGGATTGAGGCGGCGCATTATAGAGCAGGCTGGGCAGGGATAACAGCACGGGCGACACCAGCCACCCGTGAGAACATCAAGAAATCGACTGCAGTGAACCCGGGCGGGCGGCATCGCGCACAAACGGCAGATGGTCACAGGCGTGTTGACGGGCGAAGCGCACAAAGGCTTCCAGCACCGGCTGACGCTGCTCACCATCGCGAACCGCCGCATACAGGCGGCTCCACAAACCCGCGCCCAACGTCTTGGTCACCACTAAACCCTGCTTTTCGAAACTCTCAACCACCCAATGCGGAAGTGCGGCAATGCCCATTTGTGCCGACACCAGCTGAATCAACAACAGTGTAGTATCCACCTTCTTCAATGCCGGG
>NZ_VOQX01000184.1:0-3312 GCF_016643525.1 Pantoea sp. Morm
CGCTGGTGAACGCGCTCACAGCGCAAACCGAAGGCAACAAAGAGACCACCATCTTCTTCCAGGCGGATAAATCAGTGGATTATGAAACGCTTATGTCGGTGAGGGATCAGCTGCGTGAAGCGGGTTATCTGAAGATTGGTTTGATGGGCATGGAGACGGTGAAGAAATAGTTTCACCGGCGTAAACCCAGCCAGCTTATCTGTAAGGTCGTCAATTATGACGACCTTTTTTATTGCGGCGGCCGGAGCAGGCCGCCATGTCAGGATGCGGTGCCGAACCGCGGTTAAACCAGATTCACCGTTACACCGTCCTGCACCAGCAATTCGGCGTCGCCGTGGCTGAACACGTGGTACTGGCTGCCGGCTATGGTCACGGTGCCGGTTTGCTCGGTCCATCCCTCTTGCTCGCTGCCTTCAGGCAGGATATCTTCCAGACGTACGGTGTCGCCCTGATTGCCGTTGACCAGCAGCTGGGTTTTGCCGTCGTCGATGAAGAGATCTTTGGTTCCTTTAGAGAAAATTTCTTCTACTGTTAAATTATCCAGTGCAATAAACGCATCGGCGTCAAATGTGGAAATTTCATTTAATGATACATCAGTGGATTTGACAACATTATCCTTTATACCCCAGTCGAAATTGTCTAAGGAGAAAATGTCATAGTATGATCTTCCAGCATAGTCTGTCCAGGAACTATTGGACGCCGATACTTTACTTATTAATTCTCCTTCTGGGGCAATAAACTCATAAGCATGATGGCCATATTTTTTATCAACTACAATTGACCCTATACGCTCATTTTTTTCATTGTAAAAAGATACTGTATTATATTGGCTGTATCCAAAAGCAGCATCAAACTTAAAGTAGTTTGATTTCTCAATATAAAAATAAACGGCCGATTGTTTGTTAGTAGAAAAGTTAGAGTTATGGAAATCATTTCCGATCGTTAAACTATCCTTTTGATAGGCGAGCCCATAATAATGATATACTTTGATGCCGGAGGCTAAAGTGACTGTGTTACCTGGTATAAGTATAAATGCTCCATTACTAAAATCTTCGCGACTGCTGGTAAAGTCGGTTTCTCTGACGTTTATTTCAAATGTACTCTGTGCTTTTTCGTTTGTATGAGCATTGAAAGTCCAGTTCCCATAATTAAGTCTTGGCGGGGAAAATGTCCATTCTCCATATATATTAGCAGTCACTGAGGCGATGTTTTTACTGCTGTTTCCAAGATAGTATTCTATATAGACAGTGCTGTTGGCTTCGGCATGGCCTTGTAGCTCGGGAGTTGTATCGTCAGTTATACTACCAGATGCTAATTTTCCTTGTGTTTTACCCACATTATCCAGGGCGAAATCAATAGTTGGAGCAAGATTATTATCAATCACATTGAGTTTGAACTTGGGTGTGAATGCGCCACTATTACCACTTTTTGCCCGGAACTCCCAGTTACCATTACCTAATTCGATAGGTAGTGTAAATTCCCAGTTACCATCAGCACCAACCTGAACTGAATAACCTGGAATCCAGGGGGCTCCAGCTTTGCCATATTCAATATAAACAATACTGTTTGCTTCGGCGCGCCCATGTAACGTAGGTGTGCGGTCATCTGTCCGGGCGGAATTCCCTAACATGCCAGTGGCAAGACCATAATTATCCCAGGCGTAAGCAATCGTGGTCTCGCTTGCAGGCGCCAAATCAATATTAAGGGTGAATTCGTTACTCCACTCGTCGCCGGCATTTGCTCTGAATTGCCAGTTGCCTTCGGTTAGCGCCGGATTCGGTGTCCAGCTCCAGCTGGTGCCGTTCATTACTGCATTACCGCCATCTACCCATTCACCCTGAGCATTCCGGTACTGAATCCGCACTACGCTGCCTGCTGGCGCGCTGCCGCGCAGTTCTGGCGTGGTATCATCGGTGATACCATCGCTCTTCAATGAGCCGGTCACGTTGCCGACGTTATCAACGGCATCAATGATTTTCGCCACGCCGCCCGGATCGACCGGTACTTCGCCGTCTTTACCTATAATAATTGTGAACTCATCCGACGGCTCACCCTCGCGCACCTTGTCCGCAAAGGTTTCACTCGCCACCAGCGTCAAATCATGCTGACCGTCGGTGAGGTCAATCTCCGGCTCGATCTTCCACATCCCGGTATGTTCATCCGCCTTCGCGCTGCCGATAACCGTATCGCCTTCCTTCAGATAAACAATCACGCCTTTCTCCGCGATGCCGGTCAGGGTCGGACGGCGGTCGTCGGTCATCTTGCCAGAATCGAAGCTGCCGGTGATGTCACCCTGATCGTCATACATGTTCAGCAGCGTCGGTGCTGCCGGCGGCGTGGTATCAACAATCAGCGTACGCAGCGTTGGCGCGCTCGGGTTGCCGGCCTTATCAACCGACTGGAAAGACATGTTGTAGTAACCATCCTCCAGCGGCGTGGATGGCGTCCAGCTCCAGTAGCCGTCGGCGGGATTGATATCAACCGTAAAGGTCTCTTTGCCGACGGTAATCAGCATGGTACCGCCCTTACCAATTTCAGACCTTGCGTAGCCAAAAAACGTGGGGGTATTGGTGTCGCGCTCGAGGTATTTCGCCTCTTCGTAATTGAACAGTTCCATGGAAAATATTCCTGTGTTGGTCGTCGGTTTATTGCAGCGAGGGCCGCCGCGCCTTGTTATAGAGAGCGCATTTTGTAATAGATGACGTAACACGCCGTATCAGACACGTCCCGAAGGGAGAAAAGTCCGAGCAGAGAAAAAGCAGGGGAAAGGGCAGGATGATGCCGTGCTGCGCGCACGGCATCGGGGGGTTATACCAGTTGCAATTGTACGCCGTCCTGCACCAGCAGTTCGGCGTCGCCGTGGCTCCAGACGTGATATTGCGTACCGGCGATGGTCAGCGTGCCGGTCTGCTGCGTCCAGCCGTCGGCCGCTTCACCTGCCGGCAGAATATCCTGCAGCTGCACGCTGTCGCCTGGCTTGCCGTTAACCAGAAGCTGGGTGCTGTCATCCTCAACGAACAGGCCTTTGCCACCTTCGCTCAGCAGCTGGTGCAGCGTCAGCGCATCCGGCTGGGCTTCATACTGCGCCTGCTGATCGAACGCGGCGTCCGGGCTGACGTCGAGCACGAATTTGCTGCTCCAGTTGCTCTTCATCTCGCCGGTTGAGGCGCGCGCGTGATATTCCCACACGCCTGGCTGATGCAGATAGGGTGAGGTAAAGCTCCATTTGCCGTCGGCATCGACCAGCACGCTGCCCGCGTGGCGCAGGCCTTCACCCTGCACGCCATATCCGATTTCAATCACCTGGCCCGG
>NZ_VOQX01000185.1:0-3292 GCF_016643525.1 Pantoea sp. Morm
CTGCACACACCAGAACCACACCCAGAATGGTGCCGTGAGAAGCACTGCCATCCATCACCATCCAGAACGGAATCGCCGTCAGGATGATCGAGAGGATGAAGCCGATCATGTAAGACTTCACGCTACCAGTTATTTCCAAGTCTATAGACCTTATTATATGAACAACCATTCTTCTTCTAGAGGCACGACAGACGCATGTAGCAGTCCTTGGCCCGCTCAATCATTTTGCCCCAGGAATTCCTGTCCCTGGCCATTGTAGTGCTTATTCTTGTCTGCTTCAAATCCTTCAACACATTATCTCTCCAACGTGCTCTGGGTCTACCCCTAGCTCTTGTCCCGTCCGGAGAAAAGTTGTATGCCTTCTTGGGGATCCTACCGTCCTCCATCCTACTCATATGTCCGAACCACTTCAATCTCTGTATTCTAACAAAGTTAGAGAGACTCAAGTCCTTATACTCCTGGTACACCTCTCTGTTTTTGCGTAAACGCCACCTCTCATTCTCCTTAACTGGGCCCAGAATGCGCCTCAGTATCTTTCGCTCGAAACGGTCCAGCATTTGGACTGTTGTTTTATTGAGTGTCCACGTTTCGCATGCGTATACCGCTACTGGCCTTATGAGGGTTTTGTAGATTCTTATTTTGGTTTTGCGGGTGAGCAGTCGACTTCGCATGAGTTTATTCAAGGAGTAGTATGCTCTGTTAGCTGCTCCCAGTCTACTCCTTATCTCAGTATCTTCTTCCAGCCTCCTTGATATTGTGCAACCCAAGTATTGGAAGGCTGAGACAACCCCAAAAGTGTGATTCCCGAGGGTAACTTGCTGCTGGTGAGCTCCATAGTTTTCCTTCCCGATTGACATCACCTTGGTCTTACTTGTGTTCACCTTCAGACCCATCTTCTTTGCCTCACGTTCGATCTCCAAAAATGCCTCTTCCATACTAGCCCGAGTTCTGCCTACAATTGCTATGTCGTCCGCATATGCCAGGATTTGTACCATTCTAGTGTATATTGTATACCCATGATTCAGTTTCGTCTTGCTTATTATTTTATGCAGGACCATGTTAAAAAGCAAGGGTGCCAAAGCATCCCCCTGTCTCAGCCCAGTCCCTACACCGAAAGGGCACCCATTTCTTCCACTCACGCGTACCTGACATTTATTATTCTCCATGGTACACCTGGTCAGTTTTATGAGCTTTCTGGGGATATTCATTTCCAGCATTGCCCGGTACAACTCCTCTCTGCTCACCGTATCATATGCTGCCTCGAAATCCACAAACAGCACCCAGAGCGAGTGACCGAATTCAGTCATCTTTTCTCCCACTTGCTTAAGGGTGAATATTTGGTCGATTGTGGACATATTCTTACGAAAGCCTGCCTGGTAGTCGTCTACTATTTTTTCCATGTAGGGTACCAGCCTATTGTACAGTGCAATTGCAAAGATCTTATAAGCTACATTCAGTAGGCTGATGCCCCTATAGTTACTACACTCTGTTGGGTCTCCTTTCCTCTTATATATCGGAATTACTAGTGACTCCTTCCATTTGCATGGAATCTTTTCCTCTTGCCATATGTGAAATACCAATTCGTACATCTCCGAGACCAATACAGGGCCGGCAGCTTTAAACAGCTCCGCTGTGATGCTGTCGGATCCCGCAGCTTTATAGTTCTTAAGCTTTGAGATGATGTCCGCAATGTCTTCCGCTTCTGGGGGTAATTCTTCCTCTCCCCCTTCTTCCTCCTCATTCCCTAGCTCATTCTCCTCCTGATTCTCCCGGTTTGCCACACACTGCCTATGTTTCAGCTGCTGTCTGAAGTGTCTCTCCCATCGTTTTGTCACT
Organism: Pantoea sp. Morm; assembly: GCF_016643525.1. Classification (NCBI taxonomy): domain Bacteria; kingdom Pseudomonadati; phylum Pseudomonadota; class Gammaproteobacteria; order Enterobacterales; family Erwiniaceae; genus Pantoea; species Pantoea sp. Morm. The sequence goes on from NZ_VOQX01000185.1 coordinate 1,837, forward strand.
TCATCCTCCATAGTGAGAAGTTCACCCTTCTCATCCCTTATCATTGTTTGTTGTGGCCTATATCCCATTTTGATCTCCTTGACCTCGCGGAAAAACTTTCTGGTTTCATTATTCCCTCGAGAGGATTCTATCTCCTTAATCCTTTGAGCCATAGCCAGTCTCTTCTTTTTCCTACAAATCATCTTTGCCTTGGAGCGGGCTTCCTTAAATTCTTTTCTAGTTTGGCGCGTGTCATGGCATAAGAAGGCATTTCTTTTTTCATTACGTAGTTTCACAGCTTCTTCACACTCCGAATCATACCATCCATTTCGCACACCAGTCCGGTCATTACTGCAGAGTTCATCCGCAGTACCTTCCATTATTCCACTCAGCATACTCCACTGGTCCTCAATTGAGTGTCCTCCTTCCTTCGCTGGTATCTCCGATATCTTTTCGGCAATACTCTCTCTGAACCGTTTTTCAATCTCGAGAGCTTTTAACTTTCCAGGATCCCATCTTCTACTTCCAGCGCTGCTTTTGTTAGTTCCATAGTATTTCCGAACTTTCACCTTCATCACTACTAGGTAGTGGTCTGAGTCTACATCCGGGCCTTTATAGGATCTCACATCATTTATCCAATTGAAATGTTCAGATGACACAAGAGCATGGTCTATTTGGCTGTGAGCTCCATTTGGTGCTCTCCATGTTTGTTTGTGTGCGCTCTTGTGCGGGAAGACTGTGCTCACTATCACCAGTGAGTTTGCTATAGCGTAGTCAATCATACGCTCCCCATTATCGTTCGTTTTATCATGTAAACTCTCTCTTCCGATATTTGTGCAGTGTGGTCTTTCTTTTCCAACTTGGGCATTGAAGTCCCCCATCACTATTTTTATATCGTGTTTGGGACATTGCATGCTGATTCCTTCCAGGTTATTATAGAAGGTGTCCTTGTCCTCCTCGCTCTTGTCCTCCGTTGGTGCGTGAGCATTCACGATGGTGATGTTTCTTGTCCTAGTCCTTATCCTTAAACTGCATAGTCTATCACTGATAGGTTTAAAGTCAATTATTGAGCTACGCATTCGTTGGGCCACCACGAATCCTGTTCCAAATGCGTGTCTATCGTCACTTCCACTATAGAAAGTGTCATAGCTTTTGCCTTTGATGTGGCCTCTACCAGTCCAGCGAACCTCCTGTAGCGCAACTATATCCATCTTGCACTTTGTCAGTTGGTCCGACAGTTCTCTCAAAGCTCCAGGTCTGAGCAGTGTCCGTACGTTCCAAGTTCCAAATAGAAGTGGCCTTTTCCGATTTCCAGGTCTATGCCGTTCATCAGTCCGATTTCCGAGGCAATGTTGAGCAACAGTTCTGAATACTAAGCAATAATATTTTTCTAGTCGTCAAAAATCAGTCAAACTACTGTTATCCTAGTATATAGTTTTGTTTTGTTTAAGATTCAAACAACCTAAAAAATGTTCAA
>NZ_VOQX01000186.1:0-3232 GCF_016643525.1 Pantoea sp. Morm
AGGAAGCTTTCACGCCAGCCAAAGTGCTGACCAATCAGCGTACCCAGGGGCACACCGGTCACCAATGCTACCGTCAGACCGCCAAACATGATGGCGATGGCACTTGCTGCCTTCTCTTTGCTTACCAGGCTGGTCGCAATCGTCGAACCGACTGAGAAGAAAACACCGTGTGCCAATCCCGTTAGCAATCGAGCAATCACCAATGTCTCATAGTTCGGTGCCAACCAGGCGACCAGGTTGCCCAACGTAAAGAGCACCATAAACCCTATCAGCAGTGGCTTGCGCGGCACTTTGCCGGTTAAAGCGGTCAGCACTGGCGCCCCCACGGCGACACCAAGGGCATAAATTGACACCAGCATTCCTGCGGAAGGCAACGTGATGTTAAGTTGTTCCGCAATCGTAGGAATAAGACCGACGATAACGAATTCTGTGGTTCCGATAGCGAAGGCGCTGATAGTCAGCGCCCAGAGTGCAAGTGGCATGATTGACTCCCATGAATGTTTTGATGGGCGTCATTATCGACTCATGCTTTAATGACAAAAAGATGCAAAGTGAGAATAGACTTTTGCTTCGGGGAGCATAATGAAAGCATCGTCGGATGAGTTAAAAGTTTTTATTGCTGTGGTCGAAAGCGGCAGTTTTAGCCGTGCGGCGGAACAATTGCAGATGGCAAATTCGGCGGTGAGCCGCACAGTTAAAAAGCTGGAGAATAAACTTGGAGTGGCATTACTCACGCGCACCACGCGTCAGCTCGCGCTCACTCAGGAAGGTGAGGACTACTTTAAACGCGTTCAGAAACTTATGCAGGAGATGTCGACCGCTGAAAATGAGCTCATGGAACGTCAGCAAGCTCCGCAAGGTCTTCTGCGCATAGACGCTGCCACGCCGGTCATTCTGCATTTGATTCTGCCGATGATTAAACCCTTCCGTGAGCGCTACCCCGACGTCACCCTGTCGCTGATTTCGTCTGAGAGTTTTATTAATCTGATTGAACGTAAAGTCGATGTGGCTATTCGCGCAGGCAATCTGACGGACTCAACCTTACGAGCACGTTTGCTGTTTATCAGCTATCGCAAATTGGTAGCAACTCCGGCTTATCTGGCGAAAAGGGGCGTCCCCATTTCGACATCAGATTTGATAAATCATGAATGCCTTGGTTTCGTAGAACCGCTGCGCCTGAACCGTTGGCCTGTTTCTGAGAATGGTCATGATCTTTATGACATCGTGCCGGGAATGTCCTCAAACAGCGGTGAAACCATTAAACAACTGTGTCTTGATGATCAAGGTATCGCTTGTCTCTCCGATTACATGGTAGACAGCGAAATCGCGGATGGAACATTTATTGAGGTGTTGCCGCAGCAGCGAGTCCCCGTAGCGATGCCGTTCAACGCGGTCTATTACAGCGATCTGGGCGTTAGCCAACGAGCACGTGCTTTTATCGACTTTCTCAGTGAGTGGGTTAAGCAACAGCCCTGGCGAATGCAGGGCTGAATACTTCGTCACTTAATCCCAGTCCGGAGCCAATCCTTCAGGGCTGACCAACCGCTGCTGGCGATCCAGTGATGAGATGATTTTCATATCCTCCGCATCAAGCGTTAAGTTAGCAGCATCCATATTGCTGGCCAGATTATCGCGCTTAGTCGAAGAAGGGATCACGCTGAAGCCAGATTGCATCGCCCACGCCAGAACGATTTGTGCCGGTGTCGCCCGGTGTTTGTGCGCAATCGACTGGATGGTCTCATCCCTCAGAGCCTCTCCATAAGCCAGTGTCATGTAAGACGTGATATGCATTCCTTGCTGCTTAGCAAACTCAACAACTTCGCGGTTTTGCAGGAACGGATGGAGTTCAATCTGGTTCGTGGCGATGTTTTCAATGCCAACCGCAGCAATGGCCTCTTTCATCAACGCAATCGGGAAGTTTGAAATGCCGATTTGACGCGTCAGCCCTGCTTCTTTCGCAGCCATTAATGCCTGCATACTCTCTTTTACCGATACTGCTGCGCCGGGTGAAGGCCAGTGGATCAATGTAAGATCGACATAATTGGTGCGCAGTTTTGACAGACTTTGCTGCAAACTCGGCATCAGTTTTTCAGCCGATAGGTTTTCGATCCAAATCTTGGTGGTAATAAAGAGTTGGTGACGATCTATTCCACTTTCAAAAATGGCCTGACCAACAGCAGCCTCATTTTCATAGATTTGCGCGGTGTCGATGGCACGATAACCCAGTTCCAGTGCTGTCTTTACGGAATGAATTACAACATCGTCTTGCAGGCGAAAAGTACCTAAACCAAAGGCAGGGATTGTCATGTTTTCCTCATCGTTTTGTGAATGATTTCGATGGGGAACATTGTGGCAGCATTATTATTGCTGAAAAATCCGCTTATAAGCAGAAGAATATTGCGATTAAATCAACAATTGAGCTGGAATTTTAGACATGAAAAAGCCCTGACTTATTAAGTCAGGGCTTATCAATTAAGTGGCGGAACGGACGGGGCTCGAACCCGCGACCCCCTGCGTGACAGGCAGGTATTCTAACCAACTGAACTACCGCTCCACCGATTCTGTACCAAAATCAGAAAACCGTTCTGACTTCGGGTGTTTCGCCCTTTCAGTGTCACCTGAAAGGTCACGACTCACGAATGAGTCTTAAATTGATGCCTGGCAGTTCCCTACTCTCGCATGGGGAGGCCCCACACTACCATCGGCGCTACGGCGTTTCACTTCTGAGTTCGGCATGGGGTCAGGTGGGACCACCGCGCTAAAGCCGCCAGGCAAATTCTGTTTATTCACGCCGTTACCTTACTTCCGTAACCACGCAAACCAATCCGTTTGAACAAAGCTGAAAATCTACTCGCGTCTCTCAAAAACGCCTCTGGCGTTGTAAGGTTAAGCCTCACGGGTCATTAGTACCGGTTAGCTCAATGCATCGCTGCACTTACACATCCGGCCTATCAACGTCGTCGTCTTCAACGTCCCTTCAGGACTCTCTGGGAGTCAGGGAGAACTCATCTCGGGGCAAGTTTCGTGCTTAGATGCTTTCAGCACTTATCTTTTCCGCACTTAGCTACCGGGCAATGCCATTGGCATGACAACCCGAACACCAGTGGTGCGTTCACTCCGGTCCTCTCGTACTAGGAGCAACCCCCCTCAATTCTCCAGCGCCCACGGCAGATAGGGACCGAACTGTCTCACGACGTTCTAAACCCAGCTCGCGTACCACTTTAAACGGCGA
>NZ_VOQX01000187.1:0-3212 GCF_016643525.1 Pantoea sp. Morm
GATGCCCGGTCGCCTGTTCTGCCCTCACGGCGAGGAACTCAGAGAAACATCACTTAAACCACACGGGAGACACAACATGTCACAGCAGAACGTCAACACCACGGCTTCAGAATCTAAAGAATCATCATCTTTAAAAACCAAAAAACCACGTCGTCCCGCGAAGGCTGACAAAGCTGCAGCGGCGGCGGTCGAGCAGGCGCTGGAAAAAATCGACATTGAGATGATCCCGCTTTCACGACTGGTGGTTTTCCCCCTCAATGTGCGCAGCAGGGTCTACGTACAGTCGCGCATTGAGTCGCTTGCCGCCACCATCAAAAATGTCGGCCTGCTGCATAACCTGATCGCGCATGACATGGCTGACGGGATGCTGGGCGTAGCCTGCGGCGGTCGCCGTCTCACCGCTCTGCAGCTGCTGCTGTCACAGGGCGTGTATCAGCCCGATCAGCTGATCCCGGTCAAGCGCGTCACGGAGGAGCTGGCGCGCGCGGCCTCGATGGTCGAAAACGGCGAGCGTGAGGATATGCACCCCGCCGAGCAGATCGCCGGATTCCGGGCGCTGGCCGACGAGGGCAAAACGCCGGCACAAATTGGTGACCTGATGGGCTACAGCTCGCGCCACGTTCAGCGCTGCCTGAAGCTTATCGACCTTGCTCCTGCCATTCTTGACGAGCTGGCCGCTGATAAAATCACGCTTGAGCAGTGTCAGGCGCTGGCGCTGGCCGACACGCATGAACGCCAGCTGGAAGTATGGGAGCAGGCCTCGGGGTATTACAAAGCCTCTGCTGAAATCATTCGCAAGCTGATCACCTCCACTGAGACGGCAATCAGCCATTCTCCAAAGTTCGCCTTCATTGGCAAAGACGCCTATCTCGCGGCGGGCGGCTCCATTCGTGCTGACCTGTTCAGTAGTGAGGACGAGGGTTATATCGATACGGCGCTGGTTGAGCAGCTGACGCTGCAGAAATTGCAGCAAATTGCCGACGCCGTGCAAAAAGAGGAGGGATTTGCCTGGGCAGAGGTCAGGATGGACAGCCGTTTACAGAGCTGGAGCAGCGAGGTGACAAAAACGTATCACCTGCTGCCGGAGCGCTGCCCGGAGCTGACGCCGGAAGAAGACACCGAGTTGAGCGAGCTGCGGGCACAGCTGAAGCTTTCAGAAGATGACGCGCTGGACGTGACGCTGAGAAAGCAGATCGCCGCCCTGGAAGAAACGGGCCTGAAGCGGAGCTGGGCGGGCGCGGACAAGGATAAGGTTGGAGCGATGATCTGCTTTGAGCGCGGCAGCTGCTTCATTCAGCGCGGGGTTCAGCGTCGGGCCGATTTGCCCAAAAAAGAAAAGCCCGAAAGCAAAGGCGATCTGCAGACCCTTTCCGAAGACTACTCCGCGACGCTGGTCCGCTCGATGTCCTGCGAGCGCTCGCTGGCCGTACAGGCGGCGCTGAGCACCGAGCCGGAAATTGCGCTTGCCATGCTCACCTGGACACTTTGCCGCAGCACCTTCAGCCATAAAAGTTATGAAGGGACTCCAATGAAAATCAGCCTCACGGATAACAGCACGGCGCTGGTTGCCGCAACGGTTGCGAAGGAGGAGACAAAAGCCTGGCAGTTTCTTCAGGCGCAAAAGGCACAGTGGGAGGCAAAGTTCCCTGAAAACTGGTCGCAGGACTTCCGCTGGCTGATGGGCTGGAGCACGGACGAAGTGCTGCAGCTGCAGGGATTCTGCAGCGCCACGGCGGTGTGCTGCTTTCAGGACCGCGTCTATGGGCGCAGCCAGACCAGCAATCTCGATACGCTGGAAACGGCGCTGAGCTTTGACCTGGCGGAGTGGTGGCAGCCAACCGCTGAAGGTTTCTTTAAGCGGATCAGTAAAGAGCAGATTGCCGGAGCACTGAAGGAGGCAGGTAAAACGGGCAACGCCAGCGACGCAGAGAAAATGAAGAAAGGCGATGCGGCTGAGTTTGCCGAAGAGGCCATGAAGGACTCCCGCTGGGTGCCCGCGTGGATGAAACCTCTGCGGCCTGCGGCAGAAAATGACAGCGCAGGCGACATGGGCAGCGAAGGCTGACAGCGACAGACCGCCCTCCGGGGCGGTCATTAAAGACAAGGAGAAAAACCATGAACATGATCCCCCGTCATTTATCGCTCGTTCCCGCCTGCCCGTATACTCTTGCGGTCAGCCTGGCCGTCGCCGAGGTTGAAAAGCGCCTGCAGGGCAGGGCAACGCGCGGTGCACACCCCTACGCCAGCGCATTTATGCGCCATTACTGCGGTACGCGCACCATCAAGGCCGATCAGCTGCGCCAGGTCATGCCGGAATACTCACCTGGCGACCGTACCGCGCCACCCGCGCGGGAGTACCTGGCCGCGCTCGATATGCTGATCGCCTCACGCGGCGAGCGCTGTCCCTCGCCGCTGTCGCAGGATACTGGCTCAAGGCTGTTTCCTCTGACCGCCGCCCGCTTCACGGAGCGACGGGAAAAACGGCTCTCGCTCCGTCAAAACAGGGAACACAATCGGGAATGCCGTGAGCGCGAACAGAAGCGCAGACGCTATCAAAATCACCTGGCGCAGGCGGCGCTGGAGCTGGCGTTTCATACGCCGCTGACGGCAGGGCGCTGGTACGTTCACTGGCAGGGCCGGGACATCTGTGAAAGCGATCTGCAGTCACTGGTCCTGACCTGGCTGAAGCGGTTCGTGTCATGCAGGCATATCGATCCGTGGGAGTGGCATGACCAACCGTTGTGGCGCGTGATGCTCGACATCAGCATTCTGGCCGGTGAAATGAGCGCCTTCAGCAGAATGACTGACCGGTTCGCGCTGCCCGTATTGCTGACGTGCCGACCCTGATCCTGTTGAGCCGGGCACATCGTGTCCGGCTTGCTGCCTGCACTGGCCGCGTCTGAAAAGCGGGCGGCCCTGCGGGCCGGGAAAAGACGGTGCTGACGCACCGTCTCTCACCCTTCGCCTGCGCTTTCTCTCTCCGGGACGCTGTCTCGCGGTCTTCTCTCTCTGCTTCCTGCTGCTCTCCGTTCTGCTGTGCTGCAGCTGCTTCTCCGGTTTCCTGTCCATGAAGGTCAACGACATTAACAGCCTGATGGCCCCCTCCGGCTCCCCGGCGTTGCCGGGTCGTCAGCCCCACTGCGCTAACCGGCTGCGCCGGTAAGCTCCGCCGAATCCCTCCGGGGTTCGGGCCTGCCGGCTAGGGTCTGATG
>NZ_VOQX01000188.1:0-3072 GCF_016643525.1 Pantoea sp. Morm
CCATCGCCATCGTCTTTATTGGCCCACTCGGTATCTAGATCGGTAGCGGCATTTCGGCGCTGGTGTACACCATTCACGGTTATCTCGGCTGGCTGTCGGTGGCGATCATGGGCGGGCTGTGGCCGCTGCTGGTGATGACCGGCATGCATCGCGTGTTTACCCCGACCATTATTCAGACCATCGCTGAGACCGGCAAAGAAGGCATGGTAATGCCGTCGGAAATTGGCGCCAACCTGTCACTGGGCGGCTCATCGCTGGCGGTGGCGTTCAAAACCAAAAATCCGGAACTGCGGCAGACGGCGTTCGCGGCGGCAGCTTCCGCTATCGTCGCCGGCATTTCCGAACCGGCGCTGTACGGCGTGGCGGTGCGCCTGAAGCGTCCGCTGATTGCCAGCCTGATCAGCGGCTTTATCTGTGGCGCGGTGGCCGGCATTGGCGGCCTCGCCAGCCACTCGATGGCCTCACCGGGCCTGTTTACCAGCGTCCAGTTTTTCGATCCCACCAACCCGATGAGCATCGTCTGGGTGGCTGGCGTGATGGTGCTGTCAGTGGTGCTGTCGTTCATTCTGACGCTGATTCTTGGCTTTGAAGATATTCCGGTGACAGAGACCGCGCCGCGCCCCGGCAAGTCGGAAGCGGCAAAGCCGGTCAGCGCGAATTAATAATGGACTGTGATTGAGGTGAGTGATGTCTGAAGTGACATTTCCTGCGGGATTTTTATGGGGCGGCGCGTTAGCCGCCAACCAGTCAGAGGGGAGTTATCGCGCCGGCGGTAAAGGCTTGACCACGGTGGACATGATTCCACACGGCGAGCACCGCATGGCGGTTAAGCTGGGGCTGGAGCCGCGCTATGCGCTGCGCGACGATGAGTTCTATCCGAGCCACGACGCCATCGATTTTTATCACCGCTATAAAGAAGATATCGCCCTGATGGCGGAGATGGGCTTCACGGTGTTTCGCACCTCCATCGCCTGGAGCCGCATTTATCCCAACGGCGATGAGCTGACGCCGAACGCGGCAGGTATCGCCTTCTATCGCAGCGTATTTGAAGAGTGCCGCAAATACGGCATCGAACCGCTGGTCACGCTGTGTCACTTCGATGTGCCAATGCATCTGGTCACCGAATATGGCTCGTGGCGTAACCGTAAAATGATCGATTTCTTCGCCCGCTACGCCCGCACCTGCTTCGAAGCGTTTGATGGTCTGGTGAAATACTGGCTGACATTCAATGAGATCAATATCCTGCTGCACAGCCCGTTCTCCGGTGCCGGACTGGTGTTCGCGCCGGATGAACATCACGAACAGGTGAAATATCAGGCAGCGCATCATGAACTGGTCGCCAGCGCGCTGGTAACCAAAATCGCCCATGAGATCAATCCGCAGAATCAGATTGGCTGCATGCTGGCCGGCGGCAACTTTTATCCGTGGTCCTGCAAGCCGGAAGATGTGTGGGCCGCGTTACAGAAAGATCGCGAGAACTTATTCTTTATCGATGTCCAGGCGCGCGGCGCTTATCCCGCTTACGCCGCCCGGGTATTCCGCGAGAAAGGCGTGGAGATTGTCATGGCGGAGGGCGATAGCGAACTGCTGCGCCACACCGTCGATTTCATCTCCTTCAGCTATTACGCCTCGCGCTGCGCGTCGGCAGAGATGAATGAACAGAATAGCAGCGCCGCCAACGTGGTGAAGTCACTGACCAATCCGCATCTGGCGCGCAGCGCCTGGGGCTGGGGCATTGATCCCCTTGGCCTGCGCATCACCATGAATATGATGTACGACCGCTATCAGAAACCGCTGTTTCTGGTGGAAAACGGTCTCGGCGCGCACGATGAAATCAATGCCAGCGGGGAAATTGCAGACGATTACCGCATCAGCTACCTGCAACAGCACATTCGCGCCATGGGTGAAGCGATTGCTGACGGCGTGCCGGTGATGGGCTACACCACCTGGGGCTGCATCGATCTGGTCGCGGCGTCGACCGGTGAAATGAGTAAACGCTACGGATTTGTCTATGTCGATCGCGACGACCACGGCAACGGCACGCTCAACCGGCTGCGCAAAAAATCCTTCTGGTGGTATCAGCGGGTCATTGCCAGCAACGGCCGGGATTTGGATTTTTAATTAAAAAAATGCGGTGAATGGCGCTGAATGATTGTTCAATTCAGGGCCATTACGTCACCAAGGGAATATCCGGCGTTATCAAGCAAATCATTTTGCGAAAAATCTCGCCGCTGCGCTAATTTTGCTGCGGGAATATCCGGCAGAAGCCAGCCTTAATACGCTTATTCTGCTGCGTTTTTATTCATTCCTCTTTTAACTCTCTATTTAAATCCGGTCCTGACGAATTTATTCTACCCTGCCCGATCGCGGTATCAGCGCCTGTACGGCGGTACTCTTTTGTACAGCGCGATGGTACTATTTCCCGGTTGCTGTTCAGAGATAGCGCTATGTTACAACTACAATTAAAGGTGAAGGGCGACAGCCAGCTGCTCTATTTATTGCAGGGCCTGCGCGCATTTCTTCCCGTATTTTCTCTCATTTATCTCCTCTGTTTTCCTGCTGCTCAGGCGGCAAACAGTGCGGTTCAGCGTGACGATCAGGCTAACCGCATCGTCAGCGGCATCATCAGTTTTAGCCACTGGCCACAGTTAACACAGCCGCCACAGCTGTGCGTATTCGCGTCAGCACAGCACCTTGCGCAGCCTAAGGGCCCGACGCCGTTCAGCGTGGTGTGGATTAACCAGACCAGCGAACTCAGCCGCCAGCGCTGCGATGCCATTTACTTCGGCGATCAGACGCCGCAGCAGCAAACTGAACTGCTGGCGATGCTACAGGGTAAATCCGTCCTGTCCATCGCGGAAAACAACCCGGACTGTGCGGTTGGCGCGGCCTTTTGTCTGATCTTTAACCGCGATCACACTGCATTTTCCGTCAACCTTGACTCGCTGGCGCGCAGCGGTGTCAGAGTGAGCCCGGACGTGTTGTTGCTGTCCCGCAAAGGAAGCAAATAAGATGAAGTTTGATAGCATAAAAAAAGATAAATCATCGATTCGCAATAAGTTGCGTCGAATC
>NZ_VOQX01000189.1:0-3041 GCF_016643525.1 Pantoea sp. Morm
ACACCGGTCCATGCCGAGCTGCCGCTCAGGTTGATCTGGCTGTCGGTGGTCTGGCTGCGGTCAATGTCCACGTTGCCTTCGAACAGCGAGTGGTTGCTGCCGTTCAGTACCACCGAGCCGGCGGTCGAACCTTCCGCTGTGTTATAGCCGGTTTTCAGCAGCGTGCTGCCGCTCAGCAGCGAGTTATCAGCGTCGATGTGCATGTCGGTGCCGGTCAGCACGTTGACTGCGGTGCCGTCGGTCGCGGTGATGCGGGTATTGGCGAGCTTGATGTCCGCAAGTGTGGCCTGATATTGCGAAAGAATGCCAGTAGCATTCTCACCAAAAACCTGAATATTTGAATCGCTCAGGGACAGATGATTGGTAAGATCCGGCACATTTAAATTCAGCACATTTATCGCGGCATTAAAACCTGCCGTATCGGTGCCGCTTTTTTCAATAAAAACCTTATTGCCATTAAATGTGCCGCCGTCCTGCACTTCAATACCATAACCGCCGCTGCGCGCCTTTATAGCGATATTTTCAGCGTTTAGGGTACTGGCGTATTGAGCCGTTAGCGCTGAGCTATTTGCCTGAGTATCGATCTCAATATTTTCAAGATTAATAACACTGTCATAGGTACCCAGCACGGCGTATCCGGCACTTTCTCCCATTTCGATGCGGCTGTCGGAGAGGTTTAATACTGTTCCCTCGCCATAAGCAGACACACCGATGCCGCTGCCAGTAATGTTGATGACGTTATTCTCTGCATTAAGCGTTGATTTCGCTTCTGCTGTCAGACCATTCGCTTCTGCCCCGTTGATCAGAAATGCGCTGTTATTCAGGTTTAGCAGGGAACCTTCACCCGTTACATAACCGCCATGCGCATCGTTACCTGTAGTGCTGATTTCTGCTCCTGATAAATCCAGCTTTGCACCGCTCTCAGTAATTACGCCATGCGCCTTGTCTCCACGGGTGGCGATTTGCACACTACGGGCATGTAATGTCGAAGCGTTAGCAGCATATACCCCAAACGCGCGTTTTCCGGTTGTAGATACCGTCCCATTCATCAGTGTAAGGTCCGTACCGTCATTGTTAGCAAATATGCCATACGACTGAATACCACTGGTAACAACGTCCATACCGCTGGCATTCAGTGTGCCGCCTAATCCTGCAACCAAACCATAGGCTCTGTTGCCATCGGTGCGGCTTGTGACATTTTTCAACTCTAGCTGCGAATTTTTTCCGGTTGCATAAATGCCGTAAGCGCCATCTCCGGAAGTGGTAACCTGCACGCCGCTGGCGCTGAGCCTTCCACCATCCCGTGTTAACAGAGTTCCTGCCAGCAGACCATAGGCTTTGGTGCCGCTGGTCGTGATACTCACATTATCAAGATCCAGTCGTGAATTATTGCCTGCTGCATAAGCACCGTAAGCACCATTTCCGCTGGTGGTTATCGTTCCGCCTGTCAGCGTGAGTTCGGAGTCAGGATTAATGGCGAATACACCATAGGATTCATCGCCACTGGTGACGACCTGGACTCCATTTGCATTGAGCCTGCCGCCTGACCCCGCGATGAGTCCATAAGACTGGTTACCTTTAGTGGTGACGCTACCCCCCTGCAGATTAATCTGTGAATCCGTGGCGCGGGAATAAACGCCATAGGCAGCATCACCCTGGGTGACGTAGTCTGCGTTGACACTGTTAAGAATGCCGCCTGTAGAAGCATAAGCGCCGTGAGCATCTGCACCCTGAGTTTCGACACGGGTTCCGTCAATTTTTATTGTTCCGGTGAAGCTCGATACCACACCGTAGCCCCCATCACCGCGGGTTTGCACACTCCCGCGAATCATCTCAATTGCGGAAGAAGCGCTGGTAGAGAAAATACCGTATCCCTGGTTGCCATCGGCCAGCACCCTCACATCCGTGATGCTCCCCTTGCCCCCATTCTGCACCAGCAATCCATGATAATCGTCGCCGTCAGCCTGCAGTGTCTGATTACTCAGTACGAGCTGATCGTCAGGCCCTGTCAGAATCGCGCCATGGTCGGCTAGCGCCGGGAGGGAAATGGCGAGCAGCAGAGCTGAACCAAACGCACCGACGATTAAAAATAAGTGATTGAGTGCAGGGCCAGAACAACAGGATTTTACTTTGCCGCGCGCCAGCTCCGATGCAACGACATAGCCTTGCTGTGCATAATTCCAGATAACACGATAAATTTTGTTCATGCTTTTCCTTGGTTGATCAGTTCATTCCGTAAAAGTCATGATGTAACAGAGCCGCAGTAGTGATTATTTCAGCCACTCAATCTGGCTCAATTAAATAAAAAACACCTCAAATTAACTCTTGTGAATTGAGCTTGCTTGCGACTATTTACGATTAAAATCAGCTCGCCAGCATAAATAAAATGCTGCAAATAGCGAACCACCCGGCAATGTTCAAAAAGAAATTTGAAACCAGCGAATAATAAAACCTTAAATTTTTCAGGCAAGCTGCAATGCCTTTTTGTTCAGGGCGGGTTTATTAAACCAGTACATTCGATCTTGATTGCCGGGACAAGCAAAAAGTTCACAACCATTAATTAGCTAATTAACTACTTTCAATATAAACCGACATCAAACTTAATAAGAAAAAAGATTAATAATCGCCTGAGGAAATGGTCCAATATAATAAAATGAATAATTACCCCTGCTTAAAGCAGTATAAAAAGAATTAATTTCTTCATCGGTATCCCTCAACTAACGGAGCAGTGCGAAATGCTGGAAGATGTGGAGGAAATGCAGGAAGAGAGAGATTATCCTGATTTATTTGCAGGAAGCGATTACGCTGGAGGAGTAGATGGAAGGCGCGTTCCATAATCAAACCACACCTGCGCAAGCCGGTGCGCACTGATTGCGCACCGTCAGATGTTTTTGATTAGCTTATGCAGCAGCGGCGCAAACATGCTAACGGCCACAATAAAACGGCCCCCGTTACGAGAGCCGTTTATCATCAGAAGCTGACTTTCACGCCCGCCACCGCGCTGGTGTCGCTGTAGCTGTGGTTGCCCAGCTGCTGCGCCA
>NZ_VOQX01000019.1:0-73220 GCF_016643525.1 Pantoea sp. Morm
TCAGCTCCTCGCTGCGCACCGCCACCCGCGTGATTTTCCCGTTGAGGTAGCGCGGCGACAGCAGGCTCTGCGTCGGCAGCGTGAACGTGACCGGCTGCCCCAGCAGCGCGTGCCGGTCGATGCGCGCGTCCGTGGCCAGCAGCTCGGCGTTCAGCTCAAACGACTGCGACAGCGCCTCGGCGCCGGTGAGTTTCCAGAACAGCAGGCCGTCCATCGGCAGCTGTGCGGTGATGCGTGAGAACATAATAAATCCCTGATGATTAACTGTGTGGATCGAGCAACCAGACGCCTTCTTCGCTGATGGTCAGCGTTTGCTCGCGCGTGCCGCCCTGGCCGCTGATGGCAAAGGTATAATTGCCTGGCGCCAGCTGCAGCGCGGCAAAACCGTTGGCAGCAGGCACCAGCGCCTGCGGTTTGCCATTCACCTGGACGCGTTCGCCCTGCTGCAGCTTGATGTAAACCTGCGCGACCGGCTCCGGCGGCGGTGCAGGCTGCGGCTCCGCTTCGCGCGGTTTTTCCGGCGTTACCGCTGCCGTTGCGGCTGGCGCTGACGACGCTGAAGGTGAAACTGCAGGATCAGCAGCTGGCGCGCTGTTTTGCACCGTCTCTGCCGGCGCCGCAGGCTCATCGCCCCCGGACATCAGCAGCCCCACGCACAATCCCACCAGCACGCCCGCGGCCACCAGCCCCGGCAGCGCAAAGCGATGGCGCAGCAGCGATTTCACCGGCGAAAGCGTTTCGGCTTCGTTCGCCTCTTCCACCGGCACCAGCATGGTGCCCGGTCCGCTGATTTTGGCGCTCAGCAGCGGTTCCGGTTCGCGCTCTGGCAGCGCCATCAGCCCGGCAAAAGCATCAATATCCTGCGGCCGATCTTCCGGTTTGAGCGCCAGCGCGCTGTCTACCGCCGTCAGCAAGGCCTGGGAGTAGCCCGGCAGGCGGCGCGCGGCCAGCGGCTGGTAGTTATCTTCGATGCTGCGCACCACGCTCACCGGCGGTGGCGCCCCGGTGATAAGCGTGTGCAGCACCGCGCCCAGCGCGTAAATATCCGTCCACGCGCCCTGTTCGCTTTCATCGTTATCGCTGTATTGCTCGATGGGCGCATAGCCCGGACGCAGCATGGTTTCGCTCTCATCCGACAGGTTACCAATGGTTTTACGCGCGGAGCCAAAATCCAGCAGCACCGGCTCGCCGCTGCTCTGAATCTGGATGTTATCCAGCGAGATATCGCGGTGCAGGTAACCGGCGTCGTGGATGGTTTTGATCGCACCCAGCAGCGGTGGCAGCAGGCGACGAATCCAGGCTTCATCCACCAGCTGCGGATTGCGCTCGCGCAGGTTCGATAAGGTGGTGCCGCTGTAAAACACCGTGCCCATATAAGCGGTGTCGTTCTGCACCCAGAAACGCAGCACGTGCAACAGATTTGGATGGTTGAAGCGGGCCAGCAGGCGCGCCTCCTGAATAAAGCTGTTCAGCCCGGCATGAAAGGTTTTGCTAAAGCGTTCGCTGCGCAGCACCAGATTCAGGTCATCGCTGCGCACCGCCAGCGAAGCCGGCATAAACTCTTTGATGGCGATATCACGCTCCAGCTGATGATCCCAGGCACGATAAACAATGCCAAAGCCGCCACCACCGATCACTTCTTTAATTTCAAACTCATTGAAACGGTAACCCACCGGCAGAGCGTTGGGTACATTGAGGGGATTATCGTGTTCCGACATTTTCGAAAACTCTCTGATCACTAACGGCTTTAGACATCGAACTGGCAAACAAACTCGCCCTGCTCACAGCGTACCTGCACGCGACGATAGCGTTCATCGCGGGCGTGGGCGCTGAGCAGCATCTGGCTCATCTGCGGCAACAGGGTATTGGTAAGGATGGCGTCGACCATGCGGCCACCGGACTCCACTTCAGTGCAGCGCTGCACGATCTGGCTGATGACCGAATCGTCAATCTGCGCGCTGATGCCGTGGTTGTCGGCGAGGCGCTGAACAATACGGCCCAGCTGCAGCCGGACGATTTCCGCCAGCATCGCGTCGCTCAGCGGGTAATACGGCACCACCAGCAGGCGACCCAGCAGCGCCGGCGGGAACACCTCCAGCAGCGGTTTGCGCAGCGCGGTGCTCAGCGCTTCCGGATCCGGCATCAGCTCCGGATCGGCGCACATCGCGCTGATCAGCTGCGTACCGACGTTGGAGGTCAGAATAATGATGGTGTTACGGAAGTCGATATGGCGCCCTTCGCCATCCTCCATCCAGCCTTTATCGAACACCTGGAAGAACAGCTCGTGCACATCCGGATGCGCCTTCTCAATCTCATCCAGCAGCACCACGCTGTAGGGACGACGCCGCACCGCTTCGGTCAGCACGCCGCCTTCGCCATAGCCCACGTAGCCCGGCGGTGCGCCTTTCAGGGTGGAAACGGTGTGGGCTTCCTGAAACTCGCTCATGTTGATGGTGATGATGTTCTGCTCGCCGCCGTACAGCGACTCGGCCAGCGCCAGCGCGGTTTCGGTTTTGCCGACGCCGGAGGGACCGCACAGCATAAAGACGCCGACCGGTTTGTTCGGATTGTCGAGGCGCGCGCGTGAGGTGCGCACGCGTTTGGCGATCAGATCGAGACCGTGACGCTGGCCAATCACGCGCTGGTTGAGCGTATCGGCGAGATTGAGCACCGCGTCGATTTCGTTTTTCACCATGCGCCCCAGCGGAATCCCGGTCCAGTCTGCGACCACGGCGGCCACCACGCTGGCATCCACGGCGGCAAACAGCAGCGGCGCTTCGCCCTGCAGCTGTTGCAGCTGCTGTTGCGTCGCGTCCAGCTCATCGCGCAGCGCGGCTTCGCCCTCCGTCACGCAGCGCGCCCGCAGCGCAATCAGCTGATCGACCAGTTCACGCTCCTGCTGCCAGCGCTGCTGCAGCGCATCGCGCTCGGTTTCCAGCGTTGCGCGCTGGGCGGCAACCGCCTGCGAACGCGCCGCATCGCCCAGCCCGACTTTGCTTTCGCGCGCAATGATCTCCGCTTCAATCTCCAGCGCGGCCAGACGATGCAGGCAATCTTCCAGTGCCGCAGGCTGTGCGCCCTGGCTCACCGCCACGCGTGCGCAGGCGGTGTCCAGCAGCGCCACCGCTTTGTCCGGCAGCTGGCGCGCCGGAATGTAACGGTGCGACAGCTTCACCGCCGCGCTGACCGCCTCATCCAGCAGCAGTACCTGATGATGCTTCTCCAGCGCGCTGACGGTGCTGCGCAGCATCAGAATCGCTTTGGCTTCATCCGGCTCCTGCACCTGCACGGTCTGGAAACGACGCGTCAGCGCCGGATCTTTCTCAATGTACTTTTTGTATTCGGCCCAGGTGGTGGCACCGATGGTGCGCAGCTGGCCGCGCGCCAGCGCCGGTTTCAGCAGGTTGGCGGCATCGCCGGTGCCCTGCTGGCCGCCGGCACCGACCAGCGTGTGGATTTCGTCGACGAACAGCACAATCGGCGTCGGGCTGGACTGCACTTCATTAATCAGCGCCTGCAGGCGCGCTTCAAATTCGCCTTTCATGCCGGCACCGGCCTGCAGCATGCCGATATCCAGCAGCCACAGCTGCACATCCCGCAGCGGAGCCGGTACGTCGCCTGCGGCAATACGCAGCGCCAGGCCTTCGACCACCGCGGTTTTGCCAACGCCCGCTTCGCCGGTCAGCAGCGGGTTGTTCTGCCGGCGACGCATCAGAATATCCACCATCTGGCGGATCTCTTCATCACGGCCGGTGACCGGATCGATGCGTCCTTCGCGTGCACGCGCGGTGAGATCCTGCGCGTACTGCGCCAGCGTGCTGGTGCTGGCTGCCGGTGCGGCACTCTCCGCGCCCGGCTGTGCCACCAGCGCCTGCTGTGCTTCTTTACTGCTGGCGAGCAGCGTGTCGAACTGCTCCAGCAGCGCATCAGCATTGATACGGCCAAACTGGCCGGAGATGCCTTTCAGCACGCTGGCGAGGTTGAAGGTTTTGAGCATGCCAATCAGCAGATGGCCGCCGCGAATGCGCGTCGCACCGTACTTCAGCGAGGCGTAGACCCAGGCGCGCTCGACGGCGCTGTCGATGTGTTCGGCGAGATCGGAAACCGCGCTCGCACCGCGCGGCAGGCGGTCGAGCGCCGCGACGATATCCCGCGTCAGCGCGTTTTCATCCAGTGAAAAATGGCTGATCACCCGCTGTAAGTCGCCATCCTGCTGCTGCATCAGCTGGTGCAGCCAGTGCACCAGTTCAACATAAGGATTACCGCGCAGTTTACAAAAGGCGGTGGCGCTTTCCAGCGAGGTAAATAACAGCGTATCCAGTTTGCCGAATAACACGGCACGGCTGATTTCTGACATATCGGGTCTCTTTAATGAAAGAAGCAGGCTGTGTAACAGGGAAAAGCGATTGGGCTAGCTTGCGGCTGCCTCAACCTCAAACATGAAATCTTCGCGATCCTGCGGCTGTGGCGCGTGTCCCAGCCAGCTGGTGTAGCCCAGCCGGGCATTGCCTCCCAGCGTGACGCTCTGCACCTCTTCCGCCGCCAGGATCAGGCTGAGGTCCCACTGCATCTCGATGCCGAGATAGTGACGCACCCAGTCGCGCACTTCGCGCGCGCCCGGCGCATCCGGCAGAAAGTGGGCATACTGCTGCGCGCTCAGCGGACCGAGCCGCAGGCGAAAACGGTGCTGCACATCGCGCACCGCCACACCAAGGAACGCCGATTCGCCCAGCCGCGGCATCTGGCGTCCGGCTCCCAGCCGCGCCTGATCGCGCGCGTCCAGCGTCAGCCACTGCGGCACGTTCTGTGCCAGCTGCACCGGTACGCCAAAGTAGTGACGCAGAATGCGTACCAGCCCTTCAGCGTCGTGACCGTGGCGGCTAAGATGGCCGACCAGCATCAGCCGCGCATGCAGGCTGAGCGAACTGGCCTGCTGCTGCGCCGGTAAACCGATGCCGGCCAGACAGGCAAGGTAATCAACAAAGCGGCTGTTATCGGCGCGATCCAGCGAGACGGCCGGCTGCGCATCGGCCCAGGCGCGATAAAACAGCAGCGTGGCGCGATGGTGAAAGATGTCGGCAAATGCCGCCAGGCTGTGATCCTGATGGTGCACGATGCGTTCGTGCACATATTCTGTCAGGTGGGTCGGCAGCGGACCGTTGGGGCCAAACAGGCCAAAGCTGTAAATCGCCACGTCATGGCGCGCGTCCTCTGCGCGCGGCTGCACGCTGGCCAGCGTTGCCGGGGCAAACGCCAGCGACGGTTTCTGACCAATGCGCAGCGCTTCGAACTTCGGCAGCGGCGCACGTCCCAGCGGATAGCGCTGGCCGCCCTGCGCATCCAGCCGGCGCAGCAGCTGAAACAGATCGTAGCGCCACGGTGCCGCCATCACTGCCTGCCAGAAATCGTCCGGCAGCCGCTGGGCGCGCTGCAGCGGAATGATCTGCGCCTCGCTCATAGCAGCGCCTTCCTGCCCATGCGCGGCGGCCAGTAGCCTACCTCGCCGCGCTGCTGGCTGTTGAGGGTGAATTCGGTAAAGCTATTCAGCGCCACCAGCCGGCTGCACACGCGTTCCAGCACGCTGCCGAGCAGCCACGGGCTGGCACCGGAAAACGCCTGTTCGTCGACCTCCAGCGTGATGCTGACGCCGCGCGCAAACACCACCGGGCCCGGTTCCGGCACCCGGCGATTGACCGCGCTGAGCTGGCAGTGGCGAATACCGTCAATCTGGCGCGCCACCGCCGCTTCGGCGAGATTAGCGTACAGGCTCAGCAGCTGGCGCAGCGCGGCGGCACCCTGGCCGTCGCTGCTGTCCATCAGGCTCAGGTAGTTCATCTGCAGGTGGCTGATCAGACGCCACGCGGAGAGCCCTTCGGCCAGCGCCGGACGCGGCGGCGTCGGGCCTTTACACAACTTCAGCTGACCGACCGGGATCGAATCCGGCATGACGAAATTGCCCTGCTCCTGCTGCAACAGCATCAGCGGCAGATCGCGGCTGGTGCAGAGCACGTCTGCCGACAGGTAGCGCATGTCGTCGCGCCACGGCGTGTGATGCTCATCCACCAGCGACAAAAACACTTCCGAGCCGATATAGCCGGTGCGCGTGCCGTAACGCTGCGCCTGCTCAGACAGCGTGCGCTGCTCGCGGCGCAGCGAGAAATAAGCACCGTAATCGTTGTCGTCGCCGCTGAAGGTGCTCCAGAAGGGGCGGAATAACTGCTCTTCGCGCTTGCCCTCAACGGTGGCGAACAGCCGCTGCACCGAGTGCACTTCGTAGTCCAGCGGCCGGATGTTATCCACCACCAGATGATATTCGTGCTGGCTGTCGCTGACCTTCAGGCGCTCGGCCGTTTTGGGAAACAGGTTGATCACCGGCGTGCAGTGCAATGCCAGATGGCTGCTGTCCACCACGCTTTCCAGCGCGCTGTCAGCCTTATCCAGCAGGATGATAATGTCGAATTCCTGTGCGTTATCGCAGCGGCGCAGAAACGGTGCCAGCTGGCTCAGGTTGATGAACTGGAAACGTGCCGGAAAGGCAAAATACTCCTGCAGCAGCCGGTAGCCGTCGAAGTTACGCAGATCGTCCGGCAGCAGCGCCTGCTCTGGCGCAAAGCCTTCCTGCTGTAGCGAGTCATCCGGCAGCACCTGGCGCAGCGGTTTCTGTTCGACCGATTGCAGCACGATGCCGACGCGGTGCTGCATCAGCAGCTCCAGCAGTTTCTGCGCCTGAATGTCCGGGCCGCTGAGATACAGCATTAAATCGGCGACATTCAGCTGGCTGAGCGACGAAATGCCTTCGCAGGCGATACGCACGCGCAGCGCGCTGGCGGCACCGCGACCGCTGAGCTTCAGTTCGCCCAGCGGCAGATCGCCCGGCACGCCGCCGAGTGAAACGTCGCTGATGCGCAGCGGATGCAGCGTGACATCGTGCGCCGTGGTGTAGCTGCAGGTGACGCCGCTTTTTTTCAGGTGCTGGCTCTCCATCATGGTGCCGCGCGGCACGTGGAAGCCATTGCTGATGTCGCCTTTGCGGCTGTCCGGCGTGAGCTGTGCAATCGCCATCGACGGCGTAGGTGACAGATAAGACGGCGCAATCATCTCCAGCAGCCGCTGTGAAAAGCGCGGGAATTCGGCGTCCATTTTGAGCTGCACGCGCGACGTGAGGAAAGCAAAGCCCTCCATCAGCCGCTCAACGTAAGGATCGGCGACTTCGATGCCGCGCATCCCCAGCCGCCCGGCGACTTTTGGATAGCGCGCAGCGAACTCCGCGCCCAGCTCACGCAGATAGGCCAGTTCGCGGTTGTAGTAGTCGAGCAGTTTGCTGTCCATGATTAACCTGCATCCAGTAGTTCAAAATGACCGCTTTCCAGATCAACCTGGGTGCGGAACAGAAACTCCAGCGGATAAGGCACGCACCACAGGCGGCCTTTGATCTCAATCGATAACACGTTGTGCAGGCTGAGCGACTTCAGATCGCTGACGCAGCGTACCTGCAGCCCCTGCGGCAGAATGCGCGGCTCGAAATGCAGAATGGCATCGGTCATTTTGCGCTGCATATCCTGCCATTCGATGTCGGAGATATTCTGTCCGGCCAGCGGCGCCACGCCAAAATTCCACACCGAGCGCTGCACTTCACCAAAGGCGCTGAGATCCTGCTGGGCTTCGTTGTTGATGGTGTTAAACAGCCACTGCAGATCGCGCAGCACGTGGCGGCGCAGCGTGCTGTGGGAAATCAGCGTGGTATTGCTGGCTTCGCTCTGCTTGTCCGGCGCGTTGTCAGTCAGACGATCGAGTAACGAGGATTGCAACTTGTCGCGCGCGGTTAGCGCATCGCGATTTTTACGCGCGCGGAAACCGCCATGCAGCTGGGCATAGCCGTCGTTGTGCGAGCTGTTATCACGGCTCATCGCTGCCGCCTGGCTGGAACGTCAGCTGCTGCAGCGTCAGCAGCGGATACTCGCCGCTGTCGCTCAGCCACAGCTTCTGGCCGTGACCGGTAAACTGGCTGTCATCGTGGCCCAGCGGCTGCCATTCCGTGACGCTGGCGCGCAGGTAGCGCTCATCCGCCCCCGGCAGCAGCGGGTAGCGCACCGGGATCTGGCAAATCTGCTCGCTGCCATCTACCAGCTGCACGCGCGTATGGCGCCAGACCAAATCGGTGACGCTGGCAGGCGCCTGAAATTCCATCTCGCGGATCGCGGCGAACGGAATCCAGTAGTAGCGGCCGTTGGCGATGGCTTCGCACACCGGCCCGAAGCGGCTGTCGCCGTCCATCAGCCACGCGAAGTCTGCCGTCTGTTCCTGCTGTTGCAGCTGACCCGGATTGGCTTCGGCCTGCGCCAGCGCGGCGGCACGTTGCTCCGCACCCAGCGCGAAGTCACCGCGGATGTCGGCGGTCAGCGCAGCCAGCAGGGTTTCACACCACGCCCACGCGCTGCCCGGCAGTTGCGGCTGCGCCGCGCCGCGCAGTACCGCTTCACGCTGCTGCTCACCGGCAATGGCCTGCTGCAGTAAGGTGACGGTCGGCTGCGCCTGGGGCGTCAGCGCCAGCCACGATTGCAGCTGGGTTTGCGCGCGCGTCCAGTTGCCCGCCAGGCACAGCAGCTGCACAAACGCCGCGCGCAGGTCGGCACTGGCCGGGCTGGCCTGAATCTGGCGGGTGATATCGGCGAGGTTATCGGCCAGTGAGGCACTGGCCAGGCGCGATTGTAACGACTCCATGCAAGCTCCTTTTGCGTTAGTTGATGGTGCGGTAAACCGCGGCAGCGGGATCTTTCAGCTCCGGATGCAGCTGCTCTACCAGCTGGACTTTCAGCGGTGCGCTGGCGCTCAGCCACGGCGACCACACTTTGCGTACTTCCTGCAGCCGTGCGCGCAGTGCGCTCTCATCGGCGGCATCGCTGGCGGGCATCTGCACCACCACCTGATCCGGTGCCTGCCAGCCGTTGAACTGGCTGCTGAACGGCAGCACCAGCCAGCTGTCTGGCGACTTCTCGTTGCTCAGCACCATGCGTTCGCTGTTGACGGTAGTGATGCTGAGCTCGGCGCTCTGCTGTTTGTTATTCAGGCCGGCAATCGGGAAGCCCTGCAGGAACGTCACCACCACGCTTTTCGCCGCACCGTTGCCCATCTGCATCAGGCTGCTGCGGCCGCTCAGCCAGCCATCCTGACCGCAGCTCAGACCCTGTTTGGACGGCACGAACAGCGCGCTGGTCTGCGCCGGATGCTGCCACCAGGTGCGGAAGTGACAGCCGTCGAGCAGGCTGAACTGCAGCCACGGCGTGGTATCGGCCTGCGGCGAGTTGAGCACCGGCGCGGCAGGGGCAACCGCAGCGGTCTCTGGCTGCTGCACGGGCGCGGGCGGCGGCGTTACCACCGTTTGCCACTGCTGCGCTTTGGCAGCGCTGCCGCTGGCGATCGGGTTGCCGTCATCATCATTGAGCGCCCAGTTGAGCTGCTGCAGCGCTTTACACTGCGATGCCATCAGCCCGGCGACGCGCGGCAGAAAATCCTCCAGCGCCGCGACGTTTTTCGCGCCGTGGGTGACGATGCGCAGATCAACATTGCGCTTACACCAGCTCGCCAGCTGGTTATCTTTCACGTCATCAATCCAGACATCCAGTTTCTGTGCCGGGGACTGCACGATGCGATAGTTCTCAGCAAATGCGTGCGTGCTGAGCAGCAGCGCAGCCAGACCCAGTAATCCATGTTTCATGTTGGCGTTCTCAATCTCGAAGAGGGAAAAACTGCGCCGCTTCGGACAGCGAGTGCAGTAAGGTGGTGTCCTGCGGTGAGCCAATCCAGACGGCCAGCGCGCTGAAGTTATCCTGCTGACCGTTATCCGGCTGACCGTTGCGAATGATTTGCTGCATCAGCGTCAGCCACTCTTCCGGCGTATTGACCATGTGCAGCGACTGCTGCATCTGCTCCAGCGTCACGCCGTGCCAGAAGCCATCGGTGCACAGCAAAAAGGCGTCGCCGTCTTCTATTTCCACCACATCGCTGTAGCTGGCGTCGCGCTGCTCATCGCCCATGCCAAGGGCAAAATAGAGCAGGTTACTGTTGATACCTTCGGTCTGGTGGCCGGCATCTTTCATCTGCTGCACCAGGCTATGGTCGGTAGTCACGTGATAGAGGTAGCCGCGGCGAAACAGATACAGCCGGCTGTCGCCCGCATGCGCCCAGTAGGCCAGCTCGTAGTCGCGGTCGACAAACAGGCTGACCAGCGTAGTGCCCATGCGGCTGTGCTCGCTGCTGGCTTTCTGCTGCTGGCGAATCGCGTGATTCGCGTGGTTGACGTAGTTGCGAATCGACTGCGCATCCAGGTGCGCGTTACCGTCGAACGCCTCCATCAGGCTGCTGCGCGCGATGCGGGCGGCCACGTCGCCGCCGGGAAATCCTGCTACGCCGTCGCACACCACGAAGCAGGCTGAGCGTTCGCCGATTACCTCACCGGTTTGATCCTGATTGCTGGCGCGGTCGCCCTGATTCGACGTGGAAGCAATGGTGATATTCATGCGTCATCCGTGTGGGTTTGTGAATCTTTGTACTGATTAACTTCCAGGTCGTAGGCATGCAGGAAAGCTTCGCCGAACAGGGTATGGAAATCGTCCTCAATCTCGCCCGCCGTCTCGCCGTAGCGCTCAACAAAATGCTCCCACAGCGCGGCTTTGCGGCTGCCCGGCAGGCCGAGGCGCGACAGCGATCCCGCCTGGCGGGCTTCCTCTTCCAGCTGATCCGGATTAAAGGATTGCAGCATCGAAGCGATAATGGCGCGGATCCCGGCGATCATGCCGAGCTGATGCGCCTGCAGATCGATCAGCGCATCACGCACCGCCTGACGCGGCGGCATGAAGCCCGGCATACGGCTGCCAAACATCTGCATCAGCACGGTTTTGCCGGACGGCAGCAGTTTGAACGGGTTGTTGGCGTCGTCGAGGATCACCGTCATATCCGCTTTAACGCCACGCTTAAGAATCGAGCGTGACGACAGCAGCGCAACGGTGCCCTGCGAGAACATGCTCAGCATCTGGCCAAACTGCAGCATCTGCTCGCGGTCGAACTGCGGCGTGGGCTGCAGATCGCGCAATCCCATGCCTTCCAGCAGTGCATCCAGCAGTTCGCCTTTCAGCGCGTCGCCGCTGTTGTGGCTGGCTGTCGCCTGGCTGGTGGGTGCCGCGTTCTGATGGCTGGAAGCCACCGGATCGATACGCAGCCGCCCTTTCGGCGTCGGCGACGGGACACGTTGCACCGCCTGTGGCGTGGGCAGCGTAATGCCGCCGTAATCCATCTGCGGCGCGACCGTCTCTGGCTGCTCCGCCTGCGGTTCGATCAGCGGCGACGTGGCCTGGGTTTCGGTGTCATCAAACAGTGGCGAACTGCTGAGATCCGCCAGCTCGACCGGTGCCGTCTCCGGCGAGGATTCACTGTGCGTTTCCGGCTGGGCGACGGGCTGCGGCTGTACCGTCTGTGCCGGCGCGATCTCCGGCTGCGCCAGCGGAACCGCATTGCCCATCATCAGGCCGAGCGGATCGTCGTGGTTGCGCACGTCGCTGCTGCTCTGGCTGCCAAACAGGCTGAGCGGATCGAGCTCGGTGGCACTTTCGACCTGCGGCTGCGCGGCGGCATTCTGCTGCGCCGACAGTGTGCTGGGGGTGCGATCGTCGAAGATACTTTCCTGCGCGAACAGCGCATCGCCTTCATCGAACAGGCTGGTGTTTTTCGGCTGCTGGCCAATATCCAGCGGCGCATCGTTCACCAGCTGAGCCAGCGGATCCTCCGGGTTGCGATCGAGGCTGGCCGGCGCGGTGAGCGGATTGGCCTCCGTCAGCACCTCGGCCGCTGCTTTGCGCTTCGACAGATCGTCGGAGATCGAGAACTCATTGGCGAGGCTGTCCCAGATCTCGCTGGGGATCGCGGCGGTGCTGGCATCCTTTTCCGCCGGTGGCACATCAGCCATTACCGGAGCCTGCACCACCGGCTGCGGTGCCAGCGTGGCGGCCTGCGGCTGCTGCGCGCCGTTGAGATCGTTGACCAGCAGCTGGTAATCATCGATGCCCAGCACGTCGCCATCCTGTAATTCCACCTGACGCCCGCGCTCCAGCGGGATGTCATTGAGCAGTACGCGCGTCACGTTGCCCCGGTTGGTGAGGCGGCATTCGCCCGCGGCGGTGATGTGCACAATCGCCTGCAGGCGAGAAATGGTGCGATCGTCATCCGGCAGCACCAGATTGTTGTCCACTCCGCGGCCAATGGTGCCGCCGGGCGGCATAAAGTCACAGCGGGTTTGCGGCGGCTGGTGGCCGGGTTTAGTCGTTATTATCGTAAAGCGCATAACGGGTTCCTGCGGTTAGCGGTTCGGCATCTATATTGCGCGGCTCTCCGGGAAAGACGCGGAATATAGGAAGCGGGTAATACGATGCTGTGTGCGATATAAGGTGAATGATGCTGTGCTTTATAGCGCGATGCGCTGTGTCATATTTGCTATTTAGTCTTTGAGTTGGCATAGAAATGATTGCAATTTTGTAGCGGCACAATGAATTGCGCGATGAATCGCGCCGCTACAATATGTGCGTGGCGCAGTGTCAGTACACCGGATCAAGACGATTAGCCGGGATGTAGCGACAACTGATTTATTCAAAATAAACAATGAAAGCAGACATATATGATTCTGAAAACTTCATTCAGTATACTGAAGAAATCAGTGCATCCGCTTATAAATTAAAATAGTTACGGCACCTAAAAATAATAGCAGCGCACTGATTAAGTTTAGGTTATGCACTATGAGCAACCATTTTATCTTTTCAGATGGGAGATTTTGAACAAAATTATATGTTTCAGCACTCACCCGCTCATTTTTCTTATGATACATGGTCACACCTTTATAAAGCCGTGCGAAATATGAGACCTTGTTATGATGAAATAATGATGGAAAATGATTAGCAACCTGCGTGATAATATCGTTCTGCAGGTTAATACGCTGAAACTCACTCATTATAAAATCAAATTTCCGCTGATTACTCTTGAACAGGATAAATGCCCATACTTGCAAAATGCAACCCGAGCCTATCAAAGCAGCTGATATTGATAGTAATAGGTCCACAGTAGTTTTCCATAATCATGACTGCCCCAGCTTCAGGAGCTATGTCCATCACAGATGCTGCGACTGATTAACTATAATAGTGCCTCCAGATTATAAACCCCACGCCTCCGCCAATCATGAAAAAGGCAGTAACCAGATTTAAAGTATGCAGACGCAGCAACCAGTTTATTTTTTCTTTAGGCAGGGACTGAATGAAATCATAGGTTTCCTTGTTTACCCTTTCATTCCTTTTATGATAAAGCATGACACCTTTATAAAGATAAGCAAAATAAGCTATTTTAAGCGGATGAAAGGATGCGCTAAAGTAAGAGGAAATATTCGTCGTGATGTCAAGCTGAAGATTTCTCTGTCGAAATTCAGACAAAATAACTTCGAATTTCTTGATATTTCTTCTAAAAATCACATAGCCAGAAATTTGTAAAACGATCGATAAAAGAAAAGAAAATACAGATAGAAAAATTAAAGCATCAGGAAAATTCATAAAATTTTATCCATTGTAAATCCTGTCAGCCAACCACCTACCTCGCCAGCAACATATCCACCTACAGCAGCTCCAACCAGTGAGCATGTAAGATAACCTATCGGTCCAGTACCTATTCCCAAAGCAACGCAAACAAACTGACCTGAGGCTGCACCAAATGTACCACCATAAACGCTTGCCATTGTACTCGCTGCAAATTTAGCGTATTCGGTTACGGCAACTTTAGCACACTCATTTTTCCGGTCCACCGTACAAGCCTGATAGACCTCATTCGTCGTATTTAAGGCACCAAATCCTACAGCTACCAACCCCCCGGCTTTCATAAACTTAGCTGCTTTCGCTGCACCATCTACGTAGGTTGAGTAGCCACGAATTGCTCCCACTCCAGCGGTTTGCCAGTCGTGCACAATGGATGAACTGGACAAATTCAATGCATGTTTAATTTTATCGTAGGGTCTCAAATTCAGAATCAATCGCGAAACGCGATTGAGCAGCTGTTCGAGTTCGCCAAACAGACGGCGACGCTCAACAAAAAACTGCTCACCAAATAGTGTGCCTGCCGTTAGGTACTGGTTGCGATAGGCATTTTCAATGGCAGTAAGTTTATTTGCTATTTCTGAGAAGTATTTCTCGCCTGCATCACCGATCAGACCCGAAGCTTGATCCATATAATTGGTAATAGCAGCGATCGAAGCATAATGCCGGTTGAAAAAGTCAGCCTC
The DNA here is from genome assembly GCF_016643525.1 of Pantoea sp. Morm. Classification (NCBI taxonomy): domain Bacteria; kingdom Pseudomonadati; phylum Pseudomonadota; class Gammaproteobacteria; order Enterobacterales; family Erwiniaceae; genus Pantoea; species Pantoea sp. Morm. Next base: position 14,306 of record NZ_VOQX01000019.1, read on the forward strand.
ATCAACGGATAGATGCGCCAGACTATTGTTGGTTGTCGCTTTTGCCGTTGCCAGGGCACTCATTGCCGCAGGATGATTGTTTCCTTCCGGATCAGCAACGATCAGGATTTGTCCCGGTTTAGCCCATGCGACATCAGCATTTAACTGCAAAAAGTAATTTGCCGCCGGCATGTTGCGCGTACCGTACAGCCACATCGCTTGCTCGGTGAGGCTTCCAGGGCGTTGCACTACACAAAATCCCGGTTCGATGGAAGTTTTACCTGTCATCACAATCTCCTTTTGCAGTTAAATATTTATTTAGTTAAAAGATAATCTTATTAACATCTCTTCTGTAAGTTGTATCCCGCTCAATTATATTTTCAGATAAGTATTCTGAAATATTTATAGCGGCCCCACAGGGCCGCTTAATAAAGCAATTACGCTTCTTTATTTTCTTTGATGTTCCAGCCAGCGCTGCTTTCAGCGCCTTTACCACCTGAAGAGCTCTGCTCCCAGTATTGCTGCTTCACTTTGGCAGCCTGGAACGCGTAAGTCACGCTCAGGGTATCGCCATTAGCAGCACCGGTATAATCAACTTTTGACACCAGCACATCTTCCAGTGTGATACGTGCGTATTCAATCTGTGTGCCGCCTGCTTTGCATACGGACAGCTCTACTTTGCTGATATGCTTACCGCTGGCGCAATTTTTCAGGATTGCAGTGGTGGATTTGTCAATCAGTGCATTTACGCTCAGGTCAGCAAAATTTACTTTACCTGCACCACCGCCGCCGCCAACAGACATATTACCCGGCTGGTTAGCACCCCAGTTGAAAGAGGTGATATCGGTCCAGCCGGTGTGGTTGGAGTCTTTAGACTCGCCGGTCACACCATCAACTTTTAAAAACATATCAATAGCCATAATTATCTTCTCTTGCTTGATTTACGTTCTGCTTTGATAAAGCATCGTTATGGCAAACAGGAAAGCATGGGGCTGAATAAAACAGTCCATATTTTACCTCTGCCTCGTTTTCTGAATATCGCTACATGGTTTATTCAGAGAGTGTTTTTATTGTCCCACTGGATGGAGCAATAAAAAATAGTGAATCCTTTAGTTCCTAGATATTAATATCGAAACGTGGAGCCGGCTCGCAAATAAGCGTTTTACGTCTGCACGTTAACTGCAAAGCTTTATGAGCATTCAGACCGCCATACATGACGGCCTGATACAGTTAATCAATTCTCATTCGATTTGAGTGAAGGCAGTTTCGATACCAGACGCAGTGACACCGTCAGGCCTTCCAGCTGGTAGTGCGGGCGCAGGAAAAATTTCGCGGCGTAGTAGCCCGGGTTATCTTCCTGCTCTTCCACGCTCACCTCGGCGGCAGCCAGCGGCTTACGCGATTTGGTTTCCTGTGACGAGTTCGCCGGGTCACCGTCGACGTAGCTCATCACCCAATCGTTCAGCCAGCGCTCCATTTCATCACGCTCGCGGAATGAACCGATCTTGTCGCGCACGATACACTTGAGGTAGTGCGCGAAGCGGCAGCAGGCAAACAGATACGGCAGGCGTGCAGCCAGACGTGCGTTGGCGGTCGCATCGGCATCATGGTATTCCGCAGGCTTTTGCAGTGACTGCGCACCAATAAAGGCAGCAAAGTCGGAGTTTTTGCGGTGCACCAATGGCATGAAGCCGTTTTTCGCCAGCTCGGCTTCACGACGATCGCTGATGGCAATCTCCGTCGGGCATTTCATGTCTACGCCGCCGTCATCACTCGGGAAGGTGTGGCACGGCAGGTTTTCAACCGCACCGCCAGACTCGACGCCGCGGATGGCGGTGCACCAGCCGTACTCTTTGAACGAACGGTTGATGTTGGCTGCCATGGCGTAGGCGGCGTTGCTCCAGGTGTAGCCGTTGTGATTTGAGCCATCGGTCTGCTCTTCAAAATCAAAGCTATCCACCGGATTGGTGCGAATGCCATACGGCAGGCGCGCCAGGAAGCGCGGCATGACCAGGCCGAGATAACGGGCATCTTCCGATTCACGCAGGCTGCGCCAGGCGGCATATTCGGTGTTCTGGAAGATTTTGGTCAGATCGCGCGGGTTCGCCAGCTCCTGCCATGACTCCATCTGCATGACGGTCGGCGCGGTACCGGTGATGAACGGGCAGTGTGCCGCCGCGCTGATACGCGCCATTTCGCCCAGCAGCTCCACGTCCTGCGGGCTGTGATCGAAATAGTAATCGCCCACCAGGCAGCCAAACGGTTCACCACCGAACTGACCGTACTCCTGCTCATAAATCTTCTTAAACAGCGGACTCTGATCCCAGCCAGCGCCTTTAAAACGCTTCAGGCTGCGTCCCAGCTCCTGCTTGGAGATGCTCATGAAACGGATTTTCAGCATCTCGTCGGTTTCGGTGTTATTCACCAGGTAGCTCAGACCGCGCCACGCGCTCTCCAGCTGCTGAAACTCTTCATGATGAATAATTTGGTTGATCTGCTGTGACAGCTTGTCGTCAATCTCAGCGATCAGCGCCTGGATGGTGCGATAGGTATCATTCGAGATAGTGACGGTGTTTTCCAGCGCCTGCTGCGCCAGCGTCTTCACGGCACTTTCGACGGCGGCACGCGCCTGATCGCTGGTTGGACGAAATTCTTTGTTCAGCAGGGCGCTGAGTTCATTCTCGCTGTAGTGCAAGGCACCCTGTTGCTGCTGATGCGAAGACTGGGTCATGATTACTCCTCCTTACCTTCAGCGCTTTCATCCTGCTTCGGCAGATGGGTCAGCGCTTTTAACAGCGTTGGATCCTGCAGAATCTTACCGATCAGCTCTTCCGCACCGTTTTTGCCGTCCATGTAGGTCAGCAGATTCGAAAGCTGGGTACGCGCTTCCAGCAGGTTGCTCAGCGGTTCGACTTTGCGGGCAATCGCATCCGGTGAGAAATCGTCCATGCTCTCAAAGGTCAGTTCGACGTTAAGCTTGCCTTCGCCGTTGAGCGTGTTATCCACCTGAAACGCCGCGCGCGGCTTCAGCGCTTTCATGCGCTCATCGAAGTTATCGATATCAATTTCCAGGAATTTACGCTCATCAAGGCTCGCCTGCGGCTCGAGTGGTTTACCGACCAGGTCCGCCATGACGCCCATCACAAACGGCAGCTGGATTTTGCGTTCCGCGCCATAAATTTCCACGTCATATTCAATCTGAACGCGAGGCGCGCGATTGCGGGCAATGAACTTCTGCCCACTGGATTTCGTTGGTGCCATGGTTTTCTCCATTAAGGGTGCGCGGGTAAAGTTTCGCAGGAGGCGCGCAGGTCTCGCTGCGTTGAGTTGTTACGCTCGCTTAGTCGCGGCGTCCAAAGATATTTTCCAGCTGATGCACGCCGTCTGGCGCCAGATCGCGGATGATGTCCATAAAATCGAGCTCAATTAGCCGCTGTACGCGGTCGATCATCAGCGGTGCCGGATGGCTGGGTTCGTGCTGAGCAAAGTAGTGCTTCACCTTCTCCAGCATCAGCTGCGCATCGGCGCGCGAACTGAGCTGCACGCTGCGCCAGTCAGCCGTGCGGACCGCTGCGGCGGGCGCGGCGACGCTCGGTTCCGGCGGCTGCTCTGTTACCACGGCCGGCTGCAGCGTGCTGAGGTCAGTGGCCTGACAGCGTTCGGCGATCATGGCGATCTGCCTGCGCAGCTGCGACAGCTCCGGCACCGCCGCTTCACCCAGCTGTTCGGTCAGAGTTTCGGTAATAGTTTGCAAACGCTCACTTATCTGTAGCACCGCTTCAATACCGGGCTGCTCACCGCGCGCCAGCTCATCGGTCAGGCGCGGCAGACCGCCAGGATAGTCCGCGACTTCGGTCTTGCTGCCGTCGCACAGCGCTGCGGCATCGCGCAGCGTGATGCCATCCGAGGCGTAGCGCAGCAGCCAGCTCTGGCGTACCGCGCTGCTCAGCGCTGATTTATCGCCCAGCAGCGCCACCGCGTTGATGCGGTAGAACGGATCCTGTTCGCCGTACTCTTCCAGTCGCGGCCACAGCGGCTCCCAGTACAGCAGCAGCGCCTGCTCAATCAGCTTCAGCCCCTGCGCATAGCCCGGCAGCCCTTTCAGCTCGGTCCAGGCGTGAGTAAGCGCTAACATCACTCGCAGGTCTTTGCTGCGGCTGAGCAAGTCAATCGCCAGCTTTTCGACTTTATTCCAGTCCGCTGATTCAGCCGGGATAATGGTCTCGCCAAACTGCTGTTCGGCTTTACCGGTACTGGCCTGCTCCATCGCCTGGTAATCCGCGTGATACTCCAGGTTGTCGCCGCAGGGGTTATCACTGCTGACCGGCGCCAGCAGCGCGTCAATATTCATCGTCATAGCGGTTGGCCTCAGGATTCAAACATCGGAGGATAAAGTCCGTTTCGTCCGGGTTTTGCCCCTCCGGCCGGGTCGAACAGCAGTGAGAACAGCTGTGCGGTGAAGTTGCCGCTGTGCACCTGGGTGTAAAGCGGGAAACCGTCGCTCTGGTTTGTCCACCAGAAGCTGGTGTAAAACTGCGGGTCGAAGCTGTCACCCGGCAGTTTCCAGTTGAGCGTCGACGGCTCGCCGTCGCCAATCACCTGTAAAATGTCCGACTGTTCGCCGTCAGTCTGCGGCTGCTGGGGCTGCGGAATGCTCAGCAGCGCCTGGTCGAGTTGCTCTGGCGTACCGCCGTTTTGCACCACGCGCAGCAGCATATTGCCGACCTGCTGATACCACTCGCCCGAGCGGGCCAGCAGCGCCGGTGACCACTCGGCAGGAGTAAAATGGCGCAGCGCGCACAGCGGATAGTTGCGGCCGACGCTGTCGCGGGCGGCAATCAGGCAGCCCATCTGGATCAGCTGACTGCCGAGCATCGGCGGCACGACAAAATTCCACACCGGCGCTTTGAGAAAGGCGCGCGACGGGGCGTTTTTACTCTCTTCACTGGTTTGCCAGTGATGCAGTCCGACCTGAAACCAGTTCGACCACTGCCGGTACAGCACATCGGGGAAGCGTCGCTTCACAAAGTCACCCGAGCTGGGCAATTTGCCGTACCAGCCGGGTGCTGCGTAATGAGTCATTATCAGGTCCTGTTTCAGGGGCAGCTAAAGCCGGGAAGCTGGAACGGGTTACGAATACTGCCAGGGGTGAACGACAACGTGACCTGATGGCCATCGAGGTTAAAACTGGCCTCGCGGGTCAGGCCACCGACCGCGGTTAAACGAGCGCGATCAAAGAAGCGGTTCAGCGCCCATGGACCGCTGGTCACCAGCGTTGAGGTGGTGCCGTTGGTCAGGCCAAGCTGCATGCGCACCTGGCTGGTGCCGCCCGGTCCGGGCCAGCTCACCATCTGCACCGCCTGCGGGCCGTGGCTGTAACGCAGAATCTGGCCATCGACGTCGAGCGTCAGGTTGAGAATGTCGTTATCCATCTTCACCGTACGCAGCGTGACGCGGAACGACGGCGTGGTCGCCCCGTTAGCAAAGAAGGCATCACGAATCGACTGCGCCTGCTGGAACGGACGCAGCAGCGCCTCACCGCCCGGCAGCGTTTTGCCGTCGATACCTGGCGTGAAACGCCACGCCGTATTGGTGGTATCCACTTTGCTGGCCAGATTGTCGCGGAAGAAGCTGTCCATCAGCCCGCTGCCCGGCGCGAACATGCGCGCCAGATCGTCCGGCGTTACTTCGCTGCGCGCATTGCGCACCAGCGGATAACGTCCGGCAATCGCCTGGCGGCAGAAGCTGCCCACTTCCATAGTGATGCGCTTGCGCACGTTATCCATATCGCGGCGCTGTGCATCGCTGCTGGCGCCCACGGCCATGCTGGAAACCATATTCTGCAGCGAACCCGGTAAGCGACCGGCGCTGGCCTGCAGACGACTGATGGCATCGCCGGACGGCGGCGGCATGCCGCTATTGGCGGCGTCCTGCACCGCCGTCAGATAGCGATAGAGATCGTCGATCTGATGCAGAAAATCATCCACCGCCAGCACTTTACTGCCCTGCTGCAGCGGCTGTGCCAGCTCCAGCACAGGTGCGAAGTGCACCGCCACCGCCTGCTCCGGTGCCTGCTGGGCGGCGCCCTGGCCCGGCGCCGCGCTGGCTTTGGAGGAACTGAACAGCGCTTCTAAAGTGCGCGTAGCGCTGTTGCCCGTCGCCGGCTGTGCCTGTGTACTTTGCTCATCCGGCTGTGCGCGGTTCAGCGTCAGCAGCTTACTGAGGTTAACCACCAGCTGGCGCAGCGGCGAGTGGTTGCCCGACAGCAGACGTGCGGTGTTGATGCGCTGCGACAAATCCGCGCTGCTGTTGAGCTGGATATCGCTGAGGAACTGCTCCCACTGGCGGATGTAATCCTGCACGTAGAGCTGGCGCACCGCGAGATCGGTCTGCTGACTGTTCTCCGGCGACGCAACGCCGCCCAGCACCCAGACATCATCCTGGAATAGCGCCTGCGTGACCGGTGCGATTTGTTTATCGACGTGCTGCCAGTAACCGTCTGGCGTGAACAGGCCGGCCACGCCGTCATTGACTGATTTGCCGCTTTTGCGTGAAAACACCAGCTCACTCTGCGGCCCGCCCAGCGCCGCGAGGGTGACCGGTTGCAGGCTGCCGTCACGCTGCAGCAGGCGCTTCAGGCGTCCGTAGACGCGCTGCGACAGCGGCATTTGGTTAATCAGCACCTGCTCGCGCTTTACCAGCGCGTCATCCTTCGCGTACGGCGAGGACTGAATCTGTGTCTCCAGCAGTTGCTGCAGATGCCACGCCAGCTGTTTCACTTCCTGCTGCGTCACGTTTTGCGGCAGTTCTCGGCTAATATTCAGCATCAGCCAGGCATGCAGGAATTTGCCGTCATAATGTTTTGGCTGATACAGCATCTGGTAAGCTTTCAGCGCTTCGTAGCTGTAATCCGCATCGCTGCCGTTGTCGTTGCGCAGCCAGCGGGTGATGTTTTGCGCCACCTGCGGCAGCAGCAGCTGTTTTAGCGCTTTGTCATACAGGGTGCGCGTGGCGTCGCTGACTTCGGTACCGCGATACAGCCCCATGCGGCGCGTCAGCGGGGGATCTTCCAGCGAGAAGTCGGCGCTTTTCGGCAGCTGCAGCAGCGTGTTGAGATACGGCACCAGCGCAAACAGATCGCCATTGCCCTGGCGTTCCAGCTGTTGTCCCAGTTGCTCCACCTGCGGCGTTTTACCCGCCATCTCCTGCAAATAGGCTTTGTTTTTACTGTAGCTGGTGAGCCATAGTGCTCCGGCAATCAGTACCAGCACCAGCAGCGCCAGATAGCCGGACCACAATCCGGCGCGATTGCGCAGCTCCCACCAGCGGTTACTGCCCGCCAGGCCCGACTCCTGGAAGATGACATTTTCCAGCACGCCTTTCAGGAAGAAGCTCTGGCCTTTGTTCGGCGGGATCGGTGACGCTTTGTCGACCTGGTCCCAGCTGCCGGACTCGCCGCTGCGCTGTCCCGGCAGATGCAGGGCGCGGCTCAGCTCGCCCATCACGCGGTCAAACGGCAGCCCTTCCTGAGTACCGCTGGCGAAATAGATACCGCGTGGCGCGAACTGGGTTTCGAAATCAGAGCGGGCAAACAGCGTATCCAGCGCCTCCGCCAGCAGCGGGCGTAGCGCAGCGAACTCCTGCGGGAACAGATAGCTCTCCGCCCGCGCCTGCGCATCGCTTTCCGCTAACAGCGTATCGGCCAGGCCGGCATCCAGACGCTGCTGCAGCAGTGAATACTCCTGCTGAAACTGACTGTTGAGCTCAAACTCTGCGGTCGACGCCTGCGCCCACGGAAAGGTAAATCCCCAGATTTGCTCGCGCTGGGTTTTATCCAGCGCAGCGAAATAGCTGCGGAAACCTTTGAGCAGGTCGGTTTTGGTGACCAGCACATAAACCGGGAAGCGAATGCCAAGGCGATCATGCAGCTCCATCAGCCGCTGACGCAGTGCGATCGCCTGATTGCGCTGCGCTTCCGGCGATTGCGTCAGTAAATCGGAGACGCTGAGCGTGACAATCACGCCATTGACGGGCTGACGACCGCGATATTTACGCAGCAGGTCGAGAAAATGATGCCACTCGCTGGCGTCGCGCTCCTGCTGGCTCTCCTGGGTGGTATAGCGGCCGGCGGTGTCCAGCAGCACCGCTTCGTTGGTGAACCACCAGTCGCAGTTGCGCGTGCCGCCAATGCCGCGCAGCGCCGCTTTGCCGAACTTGTCCGCCAGCGGGAACTGCAGCCCGGAGTTGACCAGCGCGGTGGTTTTACCGGCACCCGGTGCGCCAATGATCATGTACCACGGCAGCTGGTAGAGGTATTGATGGCTGAAGCGCTGCGCCCAGAAAGGCGCGCCCTTGCTGCTGGCGCGCTGGAAGTGCGCTTTTTTCAGCATGTCGGTGGCTTCGGAGAAACGGCTCGCCAGCACCTGTTCTTCATTGGTCAGGCGTTTGCGATCCTGCTCCGGCGCATCGCTTTTGCTGGTTTCGAGGCTCGACATCAGTTTGCGGTTGAGCCAGAAGTTATACAGGCGCGGAATCGCCTGGCTCAGCCCCCAGACCAGATAGAGCAGCGCAATACTGATGATGCGGTTCTGCTCTGGCTCCAGCGGCCGCGAGTCGACAATGGAAAACACCGGGCCAATCACCCAGATGATAAAGGAGAGCGCGGTAATGCCGACAAAACCCCAGGCGAGGCGGCTGGTCAGCACCGCAAAAAGCATATTCAGCATGGATTAGTTCCCTCTCGCCAGGCCGTTGAGTTCCGCTTGCGTCGCATCCGGCGCGACCAGCAGAGTAATTTCTACGCGACGGTTGCGGGCGCGATTCTCCGCGCTGGTGTTCGGCACCAGCGGATGGCTTTCGCCACGCCCTTCGGCTTTAACCCGCGACGGTTGTGCCAGCTGCTGCTGCAGCAGGGTTTGCACCGACTGCGCGCGCGCCAGCGAGAGTTCATAGTTGGAGGCGAAGCGGGCGCTGCGAATCGGCACGTTGTCGCTGTAGCCAATCACCAGAATCTTCCCGCTGACGTTATTCATCGCGGCGGCAATGCGCTGAATCACCGCATCGTAGCGGCCACGCACTTCGGTGGATGCCGAGGCGAACAGGCCATCGCCCTTGAGCGTGACCACGCTCTGGTCGGCTTCATCGCGCACCGCCACCAGGCCGGCATCAATTTCCGGCTTGAGGAACGCTTTCAGGTTCAGCGTGGCGGGCGGCGGCGGTGCCGGATTGCTGATTTTGACTTCCGGCAGCGCGGTCTGATAGATGCTGGCCAGCACCGGCGAGGTGTAGTCGCCGAGACGCCAGTTCAGGACGATGTAGAACAGGCAGGCAGCAAAGCCGGCCACCGCCGCACAGGCCCACAGTGGAATCATCGGCCGCCACAGCTTGCGCAGCACCGGCTGATCGGTGGGATGCGGTGACAGCGCCGCCGGGTAACTGCCGCGCACGCTTTTGATCATCTGCAGCAGACGCTGTTTGATGGTTTCCAGCTGCGAACGCCCGTTATCCAGCACGCGGTAGCGCCCTTCAAAGCCGAGCAGCAGGCAGAAATAGATCAGCTCCAGCAGCAGGATGTGCTGACGCGGGTTTTGCGACAGCTTGGCCAGCAGCTGAAAGAACTTCTCACCGCCCCAGGTTTCATTGTGAAACGTCACCAGCAGGCCGTTGCTGGTCCACACGCCGCGGCTGCCCCACGGCGTCAGCGCCGCCGCTTCATCCAGCGCGGTGCACAGGCAGTAGCGCGCGCCCACGATCACTTCATAACTCAGCCCCGACTGCTGGCAGCTGAGCTCAAAGCGACGGATCTGATCGATCAGCTGCTGGCGCAGTCGCGCCGGATCGTCGTGCGAGACGGAGTGGCGAATCTGCGGGATCGCGTTAATCAGCGGATTCGCCGCGGCGACCAGCACATTCTGATGGCTGACATCCTGCTGTGTGACGTCACTGTTCGGTTTCTGTTGTTCCTGCATCATGCGGCGTGCTCAGTTTTGATTATTCTGACTGACTACGAATGGCCCAGAACTCCATGTTCAGGCCCGGAAACTCACCGGCCAGATGCAGCGCAAAGGCACCTGAGCGCTCCATCTCCTGCCACAGCTCGCTGTTCTTATCGAGCTCAAAATAGCTGTAGCCGGCATGCCACGGGATTTGCGGCGGCGCGCCCGGCATGGCTTTCAGCGCCAGTCCCGGCAACTGCAGCTGTACCAGATCGCGGATTTTGGTGACGGGCGCGACTTTCATCTGCGCCGGGAAGTGGGTTTTCAGCGCCTCGGCCGGCACGCTGGCTTTGACCGCCAGCACAAAGCCGAACTCGCGCACCATGCTGCTTTCCGGCACCGTGGCCACGTTGAGGCCGTGCGAGCGCTGCGTCAGCGGCAGCTGGATGGCGCTCTCTTCCATCACCTGCGACAGTCCCTGGCGCAGCAGCAGCGTTAAGCGGGCAAAACAGCTGTACAGATCGTCATGGTCATACAGCGGCAGCGCGTCCGGGGTGCGCGCCGGCATCCAGCTGCTCAATTCAGCGGCCAGCTGCAGCCAGTGACTGTAGAGCGTTTCCGGGTGCAGCAGCGGCAGATGCTGTAAGTGCGCGTGCAGGCCAAGCTGACGGTTGAGCAAGGTCAGCAGCATAAAATCGACCATGTCGGCACTGTTAAAACGGCCGGTACCCGGCGTGCGCTGGCTCAGCTGCTGGCTGCGCTGCTGAATCAGGCCGTGCAGGTCATTGAGCATGCTTTGCAGCGGCCGGCTGGCGTTGAGCGTCAGCATCGGCGGAATGTAATCGGTGTCGAGGCGCACGTGGTTATCGCTGCGTTTTTCAATCACCTGCGCCACGCCCATCGCCGTCCACTCCGCGGTGAGATCCTGTTCCAGCATCAGGCGCAGGCGCAGCTTGCCGAACTGAACGGTGGCAGCGCCGACCGCCTGAGCATTGTCATCTTCGACTTCGGCTTCCCACGCCAGATAGCGCGCCAGTGAATCCTGTGTCTCCTGAAACGCCACCGCTTCACGCCCGTTGCGCCGGGCCGGGATCGCCAGTACCACTTTGCTGCGATCGACATTCGCCGGCAGATCCAGCGGGGCCGGACCGTGCTGTGGCTGGCTGAAAGAGAAAAAGGTGCCGTCAGGCAGACATCCGCTGGCGGCACTCAGCGCCAGTTTTCCCTGACGGAGCAGCGCTTCATCAAATTCGAGATCAAAAAAACCCCAGGTGTAGGCGCGCTGCGACTGCCCCCACTCGCGCAGGGTGCTGTGTAGAAAATTTTCCGACTGCTGGAAATGGTGAGGGCGCAGGAACATCCCCTCGGTCCAGACAACCTTTTCGGCTCGGTTCATAGGCATCCTTACTGCTTAACCACGCGCAGGCCGTTGATATCCGCCACAACGCGGGCATTCAACTCACCATCGTTATTTTTCCAGAACTGCCAGAATGCGCTGTCGTCGCCATCCGGGAAGGGCAGCGCGAGGCGCCAGACTTTACCGTCCAGCGCCTGATACTCGGCCATGATGCCGATGAAGCGCGCTTCCGGCAGGCTTTTCGCGCTGAGGGTTTTACTCAGCTGACCTGACATCAGGAAAAACTGCTGATTGTTGAGCAGCGTGCTGCCCAACGCGGTGGCGGGCTGGTTCTGCAGGGAGTAGAAATCAGCGGACATGAATTCCGCATCGGAGGTCAGCAACATCACCCGGACTTTGAGCGGCGCACCCGCGTTGATCTGCGGATGCGCCTGAAAGTCGAGATTGTAGCGTGCAACCGGCGCCGGACTGTTGCTGCTGCAGGCGGCCAGCAGGCAAGCCAGCAGCAGTAATCCGGCGCGGCGGAGAGAAATCATCGTCATCATTCAGCCCTCCCTGCTTACCGTGTTAGTTGATGATCCAGGTGCCGCTGTTGCTGTTCTGGCACGCTTTGCTGTCGCCATCCACCGCGACGCAGGTCTTTTTCTTGCTGCTGGCGCGGGCGCGACGCTTCGGCTGATCCGCTTTGATGGTCTGCTCATACAGCGCACTTTTCACCACCGCGCGGAACGGGACATAACCGATCAGCTGCACCGCAGGCTGAGCCGCCGGCTGCTGCGCTTTTTTGTCATCGGCCGGTGCAGTCTCAGGCTGCGCTTCGTCTGCGGCCTGCGCCGACTCGCCAAGTGCCAGCCAGTTGTTTTCAACCTGGCCAATCACGGTGTAGGTTTCACCGCTTTTCAGCGTATCCACCACTTTGCCGCCGAAGCTGGGGCGGGTCATGATCGAAGCCGGATAGAGCGCGCGATAAGCTTCGTTCACCGGACTGAACTGTGCCGGCGGCTGGACGGCATAACGGTGCGACAGCGTGACGCCGTCAACGGTGCTGCTGACAATAGTGTCGTCTGTCATCTTTGGCGGTGCTTTACAGCCAGCCACTGCGAAAACAAACATCAGGCCCAACGCCATACGGAGATTCACCATTTTCTTCATGTTTAGTTCCATTAACGCCTAAAAAGTGGCCAGAGGCCGGTTAAGAGCAAAATGAACCGTGCGCACGGCGGGAGCCGGCGTCGATTCAGTACCAGTTAAAAAGTTGACCCTTTAATGGGTGTGGCTAATGCATCGCGCCAGCGAGGCAAAAATTGATCAGTCTGAATTAAGTATTAAAAATGCAACATTAGTGACAGGGATGATGTCGGAAGAATTCTGATCGTTTCACAAACGATCAGCAACATGATCAATTTTTGCTAAGCGAAGGGGTTGGCCACAGCCAAACCTCGGTTTCTCTTATGCCATCCCTGGGTTAAAAACTATCACGTTCAATGAATCTGGTTAATCGGTAACGATTAAGAGGATAACAGCAACAACTTACGGCATTCGCTGGCAGCAGTGCTATTTATTGAGATATATCAACAACATATAAAAGACTGGAAACATCATAGCTACCGCACGAGCCAGGTAAAACCTGCCCGTGAGCATGCAATCACAATCCATTTGTTAATGTCTGACGGAAGTTTACAGAAGCCTGACAAAATTTCAACGCGCCGCTAGCAGAGGAAATTAGTTCAGTAAAGGTTAACAAATATTTTTAATGCAAATTTGCGTCACTTTTACCCGTAAACCTAAGACTATTCTTAGCAATCCATTAAAACTGTGAAAGATTGTAAATGAAAGATGAAAATTTGCTCGCGCGATCATTAAAAATTGTCATAAAAAAAATGGCGCTGAGCGGCACGCATTTTGTCTGCGCGCGATAAAACTCAGGCAGGCGGTAAACAAGGGGTGATAAAGGCAAACTGGCAGTTAAAAAAACCAGCCAGGCGGACCAGGCTGGTTTAATTCGCTAAAATAGCAGGTATCGGGATTGTTAAGCAGTCAGAATAGATTGCAGCTCAGGCAAGGTTTTCACCTGCCAGGTGGGCGTGATGTGCGCCGGCAGCGGACGCGTGCCGTGATCGATCCAGCAGGTTTTCACGCCGGCATTCATACCACCGAGAATATCTGATTCCGGCGTGTCGCCGACCATTAATACCCGGCGGCGATCGGGATTGCCCAGCAGCTGCAGCGTATGGTCAAAAATCGCCGCGTCCGGCTTGGGTACGCCCACCTGTTCGGAGATCACCAGCGCGTCAAAGTAGTCACGGAAGCCGGTGCGTTCAAGGCGCGCCTGCTGCAGCGCCGTAAAACCGTTGGTGATGATGGCGATTTTTACCTTGCCCTTGAGCGTATCCAGCAGGCGGGCTGCGCCATCCAGCGGCAGGCAGATCTCGGCCATCGCATTAAGAAAGTCGCTGTTAAGCACTTCCGGCGCCACGCGCAGTTTTTCGCCCCACAGCGTGAAGCGGCGCGTCTGGAGCTGTAACGCTGAAATGGTGCCGTTCTGGTAATCGACCCACAGCGGTTTGTTGACGGCCTGATAATCAGCGTAATCCTGATCGCTGAAGTGCACGTCGTAGCTGGCAAACATGCGCTGCAGGCCGGCGAAGGCGTCAAAGTGGAAAAGTGTGTCATCCGCATCGAACAGGATGCAGTCCCAGTCGTTTAACATAGTGCCCCTTTTGAATAACGTCAGAGCGTGAGCGCCATGATGATGGCATCCTCGCGCCCGCTGGCGGTGGGATAGTAGTTTGGCCGCACGCTGACCTGATGAAAATCCAGCTGCTGATACAGCGCAATGGCGGGCTGATTGGAGGCGCGTACCTCCAGCCACAGCGTCATCACCGCACGCTGCTCCAGTTCGGCAATCAGCTGCTGTAGCAGCTGACGCGCATAGCCGCGGCGCTGGAACGCGGGATCGACCGCGATGTTGAACAGCGACGCTTCATCCAGCACCACCTGGGTGATGGCGAAGCCGGCCAGCTGGCCGTCCGCGTGCAGGCAAAGATTGACGTAACGTTCGCCCTGATTGCTGGCAAAGGTATGCTCGCTCCACGGAAACGCATGCGCGCGGCGCTCGATCTCCAGCAGCCGCGGCTGTAAATCAGGGGTGATGAAAGAGATGGCTGTCATGGTTACACATCTGTTGCCACAGCGCGCGTTTGGCCGCGCCGCTGCTGATTAATTCATTGAAAACGGCGCTGGTGAACGTGATGCCGTTAAAAGGATGATCGCTGGTCACGCCCAGCAGCCAGCCGGCACAGTCGACCTGCTCCGGCAGCATCGGCAGCTGTTCTGGCGTCAGCGTCATTACCTGCCCCGGCTGAATGCTCAGCGTCCGCAGTACGTCACGCACCAGCGGCTCCTGCAGATCCGGCGCCTGCTCAGCGACCAGCACCAGCCGCGTGTCCGGCGTTAGCGTGACGGCAATTTCGCCTTGCAGCACGCGCGGACGTCGCAGCTGATACTGCGTAATCCCCATTTGCTGTAGAAGCCAGTCGCGCCTTGTGCTCATGCTGTTACCTGTAATCCTGCCAGAATGCGACGCTATGCTAGCAAACCCATCGAACATGCGCCAACAAAGCACTATAATCGCCGCTCTGATTTAACAGGAGCGTTCCATGTCTGCTTTTACCCCGGCCAGCGAAGTGATTCTGCGCCACAGTGATGAATTTACCGCCCGCCACGTACTGTTCGCCGGCGACCTGCAGGATGACCTGCCCGCCCAGCTGGAGACCGCGTCGAGCCGCGTGCACACTCAGCAGTACCATCACTGGCAGAACCTCAGCCGTCGCCTCGGTGAACGGGCAGTGTACGGGCTGGTGGCCGGTGCGGCCGACGTAGCCGGTTGCGACACGCTGGTCTATTTCTGGCCGAAGAACAAACCGGAAGCGCAGTTCCAGCTGCAAAACCTGCTGTCGCTGCTGCCGCTGGGCTGCGATATTTTTGTCGTCGGTGAAAACCGCAGCGGCGTGCGCAGCGCCGAAGGCATGCTGGAGAACTGGGCGACGCTGGAGAAGATCGACAGCGCGCGCCGCTGCGGGCTGTATCACGGCCAGCTGACGCAGCAGGCCAGCTTTGACGCCAGCGCGTTCGGCAATCGCTATCAGCTGGACGATCTCACCATTCATACCCTGCCAGGCGTGTTCAGCCGCGACGGGCTGGATATCGGCAGCGATCTGCTGCTTTCCACTCTTACGCCGCACACCAAAGGCAAAGTGCTGGATATCGGCTGTGGCAGTGGCGTATTAGCCGCCGCGCTGGCGCAGCATTCGCCGAAAGTCCGGCTGTGGCTGTGCGATGTGCACGCCGCCGCCATCGAGGCGAGTAAAGCCACGCTGGCCGCTAACGGCCTGGAAGGCGAAGTGTTTGCCAGTAACGTGTTCTCGGACGTCAGCGGCCGTTTTGATCTGATCATCTCTAACCCGCCGTTCCATGACGGTCTGCAAACCAGCCTTGATGCCGCCCACACACTGATTCGCGGTGCGGTGAAGCATCTTAACAGCGGCGGCGAGCTGCGCATCGTGGCCAACGCCTTCCTGCCTTATCCGCAGGTGCTGGATGAAACCTTCGGTAACCATGAAGTGCTGGCGCAGACCGGCCGCTTCAAAGTGTATCGCGCCGTATATGGTCGCGGCGCGAAAGCGCGCTAAGCGTAGTAAAATCCGCGATGCGACGGGGAAAACGTTGCTTTTTGCAGCAGTCGTTTCACCGTCGCAAAATATGTGTTGACGCAATGAGTAAAATCTCTAAAATGCGCCTCCGTGGTTAGCAATACTGTAATGTATTGCAGGTAGGCGAAGGTGGCGGAATTGGTAGACGCGCTAGCTTCAGGTGTTAGTGTCCTTACGGACGTGAGGGTTCAAGTCCCTCTCTTCGCACCAATAATCACAGAGTTTATATCGCGTGCACTGCGCGAAGGTGGCGGAATTGGTAGACGCGCTAGCTTCAGGTGTTAGTGTTCTTACGGACGTGAGGGTTCAAGTCCCTCTCTTCGCACCATGCGGTGATATAAACAGACAACTACGATGCGAAGGTGGCGGAATTGGTAGACGCGCTAGCTTCAGGTGTTAGTGTTCTTACGGACGTGAGGGTTCAAGTCCCTCTCTTCGCACCAACGTTGTCACACTTCTTCTGCAGTACAATACCCATTGATTGTTACCGCTGCTATCACGCCTTTGCGTGATATTGTCGTTTCTGCTCGCCGTTAAATGATGTGAAAATTCACCGAGATAGCCGCCAGACCGCCAGCCAGCGCCAGGCAGGAAGGCAGCAGCAGATAATGACGCAGACGATGGTGGAACAGCATCACCACGGTAAGCAGCAGCGCGACAATCATCACTAAGCGCCACTGGCTGAAACTCGGCTCCCACAGCGCAAACACCGGCATGGCCGCGCAGGGCAGCAATACGCCCCAGCCGCTATCCAGACGTTTACCCATCACCCAGCTTACGCCCCACAAGCCACAGGCGGCCATCATCGCCATGATCATCGCGCAACCCTTCAAATGATAAATATTCCCATTATCATATGACAATATTTCTCATCTTGCAGCGAATTTTTTGCCCTGCCCGCGCCGGATGACAGAATTACTGGAAAATGATAGATTGCCGCCGATAACTATTTTGATAACACAGCAAAAACGTGCTCACTATCCGCGTTGTGGGATTATTTCCTGCGGGTAGCGCTTTGATATTTCAGGGCTGTCACGAGTAATAATAATGAAATTACAATCTTATGATGAGTTGAAACACAGCAAGTATCGGCTGTCGCTGATGCTATTTTTGTTTTTGAATGTCGCCGTTTCGCTTTTTTGTCTGCTGCCGTTTTTCGGTACGGATAATCCCATCAATTCGCTGCCGGTGACGCTGGTGGCGGGCTTTAGCACCACGCTGCTGGCGCTATGTTTAATCGCGCCAAATCTAAAATTCCCGTTATTAAATCCTGTGGCATTGCTATTAGGCGCGCTGTGGGCCTGGCATATCAATCATCGTTACCATCTGGTGTTTTATTTTGACGGTAGCTTTTTAATAATCAGTCTGCTGAGCGTATTTTTTATCAGCGCGATTGCCCTGAGTGATTATTTGCTTGCGTTCTGTTTACATATTACGCCACCGGTATTAACCGTACTGTTACTGGATGATGGTCAGCATTTAATGACCATTCTCTTCACCATTACGCTGCCGCTGATCGGCTTCTCGCTGCACCACTTGATGCGCCGCCGCTTCGACACCTTCACCCTGCGGCTGGTGCGCCAGCTGTATGAGGAGAAGCAAAGTTTCAGCGACCTGAGCATGCTTGATCCGCTCACCGGCCTGTATAACCGGCGCGGGCTGAAGAACCGGCTGGATACCATCATGGAAAATCATGCCGGCAGCCACTTTGTGCTGCTGCTGGATATCGATCACTTCAAGGCCTACAACGATAACTACGGTCATGCCATGGGCGATCAGGCGCTGGCGCGGGTGTCGGTTGCCATTCGCGATGCGGTGCGCTCGCGCGATGTGGTGACGCGCTACGGCGGCGAAGAGTTTCTGGTGCTGATGACCAATGTTAACGCCTCGATTGCCATGAAGCTGGCCGAACGCATCCGTCAGTACGTGGTTGATCTGGAAATTCCCCACCGCTTCAATGATAAAGTCTCGACCCACGTGACCATCAGCGCCGGTATCGCGCCGATTTTCGCAGAAGACTTCGACCAGGCGGTGGCCAACGCCGACCGCGCGCTGTATGTGGCGAAGAATCAGGGACGTAACACCATTCTGGCGTGGGAGGATTTACCGAAGCTGGCGCCGGTAAGCAGCGATCTGGTGTAAGCGGTGCGGCGACAACGCCGCGCCCTCTCCGGGGGATTTCACGCAAAATGCGCGGTGGCCAGGCAGTGAGCGCTGCTGGCATCTTGCTCAGTGAATCGGGAACGATTATCATTTGTTTTTCGCTTCCCGTTTTCACTCAGGAGCCGCATGGCCATCATCACGCGTCAGGATCATCGCTTTAGCGCGCATCCGCTGATCTTTATGCAGAGCGATCGCAGCTTAGCCAGCGCGCTGGAAGATCTGATGTGCGACCAGCGCAGCTACATGCGGGAAAACGTGAAGCTGGGCCAGCCGGCCCCCGCAGGCACGCTGACGCTGGCCGAATGGTCCACGCCGTTTCACTATCGCCGCCTGACGCAGCGCTACAGCGACTATCTCTATCGCCACCATCCCGATGTTCCGCAGGAAGCCAAACCGCTGCAGTCGCTGTGGGCCCAGTGGTATTTTGGCCTGCTGCTGCCGCCATTAATGCTGGCGCTGCTGCAGGAGCCGCGCGCGCTCGACTGCTCGCCGCAGCGTATCCACGTTGAGTTCCACGAAAACGGCCATCCCTGCGCCTTCTGGATTGATGTGCAGGAGGATGAGGATGCGCGCTATCTCAATCCGCAGCAGCGTATCGAACGCCTGATTCAGCACGGCCTGATCCCCGCCGTTAACGGCATGGCGCAGCACGGTGATATCAACGCGCGGCTGATCTGGAACAACTTAGGCTTCTCGTTTTACTGGTTCCTTGGCGAACTGCAGCAGCAGCTGCCTGCGGCCACCCGGCATCAACTGGAACAGGCGCTGTTTTTCAGCAAATCCCTGTCCGACGGCAGTGATAATCCGCTGTATCGCACCATGATCCCGCGTAACGGCGCGATGGAGCGGCGCAGCTGCTGCCAGCGCTATCGCATTCCGGACGTCGAACGCTGCGGTAACTGCACGTTAAATGCCGTGTAAGCGCGGCGTATTCTGTTACAGATTCTCCGTTTCTCCCGTTTACAGCTTTCCCGCCTTATGGCAGCTTTTACGCTCTGTTTTTACCGGAGAAAAAAATGAGCCTGGAGTCGGTACGGCACTTCTTTGCCGAACACGCACCGGATATCGACATCATCGAGATGCCGGAAAGCACTGCCACCGTAGAACTGGCCGCACGCGTACATGGCGTGGCGCCGGGGCAAATCGCCAAAACCCTGTCGCTGAAAGTGAAAGAGAGCGTGGTGCTGATTGTCACGCGCGGCGACGCCCGGCTGGATAACCGCAAGCTGAAGGCGGCGCTCGGGGCAAAAGCGCGCATGCTGAGCGTGGATGAGGTGGTGAACTGGACCGGCCATCCGGTCGGCGGCGTGTGCCCGTTCGGGCTGGAAAATCCGCTGACCGTCTATTGCGATGTGTCGCTGCGCAGTTTCGATGAAGTGTTACCTGCGGCCGGTTCGATTCACAGCGCGGTGCGCATTTCGCCGCAGCGCATGGCTGAACTCACGGCGGCGAAATGGATTGACGTCTGCGAGGCGCGTTAACGCGTCTCTTTCGCCACCGCCCCGGATATTTCGATGCCGCGCGTCTCGCGGCCAAACGCCACGAACACGCAAATCAGCACCGCCACCGTGCCGGCGACAATCGCCATGCCCAGTCCGTAGTTACCGCCGTGGGCTTCGGCAATGCGTGACTGCAGCGTGGCGTTGACCGAAGCAATTAAATTCCCCAGCTGGTAAACGAAGCCCGGCAGTACCGCACGCGCATTGGCCGGCACCAGCTCGGTCAGGTAGGTCGGCACCACGCCCCATGCGCCCTGCACCATAAACTGCATCAGGAACGCGCCGATACCAATCGCCCAGGAACCGCTGGAGAACGCCCACAGCGGCAGCACCGGCAGCGCCAGAAACGACGCCAGCATGATGGCTTTTTTACGCCCGATACGCTCGGACAGCGAGCCGAACGTAATGCCGCCGAGCATCGCCGCGATGTTATAGCCGATGGCGATAATGCTCACCGTGTGTGCGTCAAACTGGTGCTGCACTTTCAGGAACGTCGGGTAGAGATCCTGCGTGCCGTGGCTGAAGAAGTTAAAACAGGCCATCAGCAGCACCATGTAAATACAGATTTTCCAGTGCTGGCGGATGATGGGCAGCAGCGCGTGATTCTCTTTACGCTCGCGTGCCGCCAGCCATACCGGCGATTCCGGCACTTTAAAATAGATAAACGGCAGCAGCAGAATCGGCAGCGCGCCAATCAGGAACATGCCGCGCCAGCCCACCTGTTCGAAGAACAGGCCAAACACTATCGACGCCAGCAGATAGCCGCACGGATAACCGGCCTGGAAGATGCCGGACATCAGGCCGCGCGAACGGTCGGGAATGGTTTCCATCGCCAGCGAAGAGGCCACGCCCCAGATGCCGCCCATCGCCACGCCGTAAATCACACGGAAGGTCAGGAAAGCAGCAAAATTGGGCGACCATGCCGACAGCAACTCAAACAGCGAAAACAGCACGATGTTGAGCATCAGGATCGGCCGGCGGCCATATTTTTCCGCCAGCCGGCCAAAGATCAATGCGCCTACCGGCCGTACGGCCAGCGTCAGCATAATGGCAATGGAAACATCGGAGACGCTGGTGTTGAAGTAGCGCGCAAGATCGCTGAGCACAAACACCAGAATAAAGAAGTCGAACGCATCCAGCGTCCAGCTGGCGAAACTGGCGAAAGCCACGTTGCGCTGGGTCGCAGTCCAGTTAAACATAAGGGTATCCTGTCTGATTGCTTCCGGCTCGCGGCCAGATTTTTATTGGAACGTTATCCAGCGAATGGTTGCACTGGTTATTATTGTGTTAACCATTTGTATATAGCATGTCAGAAAGGCGCAGCGCGGCGGGGAATTGTCAGCGAGTGATTCGCGATGTAAGGAAGCGTGTCGGCAGGAAAGCGGCGCACGGTACTCCGGCCGGGAGACCGCGCGCCGTGGCAAAATCTCAGCGTTTCAATCCGTTGAACGTCTGCTCAATCACTTCCAGCAGCAGCGGATTGTTTACGTTCTGCATCACATGCACCAGTGCGCCCGCGTCCGCCGGCACGCCGACATCCAGCCGCAGCGGCGTGCGATAGCGCCAGGTCTTGCCGCGCGTGGCACCGGGACGCAGCTCAATATCGACGTGATAATCCACGCCGTCCGCCACGCGCTGGTTGAGCAGCCAGGCAATGACCAGCGCATCGTGGATCCAGCAACCCGGCAGATGGCGGGTGCGGATGGAGTAATCAATCCACGGTCGCAGCGTTTCGCGCACAAACTGCGGCAGTGGATGATCGCAGGCGGTCAGGCGCGTGAGATCCTGATGGGTCAGCAGCGTCTGCGTGGTGGCATCCATTGGCACCAGCGTGATGGTGGCGCCGCTGTGCAGCACCTGATGCGCCGCTTCCGGATCGAGGCCAAAATTGGTGTCTTTGATGTAGTCATCCAGCGCGAATACGCCGCCCATAATGACGATCTCCGCTACGGAATCCGCCATCTGCGGATAGCGCTGCAGCGCCTGCGCCACGTTGGTCAGCGGGCCGATCGCCACCAGCGTAAACTCGCCGGGATTGTCACAAATCAGCTGGCCCATCACGCCCGCCGCATCGTTGCCGTCCGCTGACACCGTCTGCGGCTGACGCACGCCGCGCCACAGTTCGCCCAGCGCCGGGTCGGCGACGTTATCCAGCCGCGCGCGCCACGGCGCCGGATCTTCGCGCAGCGCCTGCAGCGCGCCCTGCACCACCGGAATGTTCAGTCCGAGCCGCTGCAGCAGATCTTTAGCCACCCGCGCTCCCACCGCGCTCGGTGTGTTGCCGCTCACGGTGGTGATCAGCTCAACGGCCAGCGCGCGTGACGCCAGCGCTAAGGCCAGCGCCAGCCCGTCATCGGTGTTAGCGCCAGCAATACCATTCCCCGGATCACAATCAATAATTAGTCTTTTCATAATGTTATATATTTATTTTTGTTGAGATAGCTGGCAGCCACAGGACTCACCGATCTCCAGATGGTGAGGAAATTCGGCCAGCTGCGCCTCGCCATGACCGTTTTTCAGCATGGCGATGGCGCTGCGTGCCATTTCGCGCAGCGGCTGGCGCACGGTGGTGAGCGTGGGCACATGAAAGGCCGACTGCTCGGTACCGTTGAAACACACCAGCGCGACATCGTGCGGCACGCGCAGACCGTGTTCGGACAGCGCGCGGATACAGCCAATCGCCTGCCCTTCGTTACTGGTAAACAGCGCGCGCGGCACCCGGCCGCTGGCAATCATGCGCTGCCCGGCGTCGTAACCGCCCTGGCGCGAATAGCCGGCCGGAAAAATCAGCGCTTCATCTACCGTCAGCCCGTGCTGCGCCATGGCGTCGCGCCAGCCCTGAATACGATCCTGCGCGTTAAGCATCTCGCGCGGACCGCTGATCATGCCGACCTGCTGATAGCCGTGGCTGAGCAGATGCGCCGTGACCTGACGCGCCGCTTCACGTTCGTTCACGCACAGCATGCTGACGCCGGGGCGCGGTTCGATGCGGTCCAGCATCACCAGCGGCGTTCCGCTCGCCTGGATGACATCAATATAGGGATGGCGATCGACGCTGGTGTAAAACAGGCCATCCACCTGACGATTCAGCAAACCCTGGATCAGCTCCAGCTCGCGCTGGCGATCGTCACCGGCATCGCCCAGCAGCATCACGTGGCCGTGGTTCAGCGACTCCTGCAGCAGCACGTGCGCCATCGAGGCGACAAACGGGTTTGCGATATTGGGCACGATCAGGCCAAAGGTTTTGGTACTGCCGGAAGCCAGCGCGCGCGCCACCGCATTCGGGCGATAGCCGGTTTGCTGGATGGCGGCCAGCACGCGCTGACGCGTGGCTTCGGCCACCGGACGCGGTCCGTTGTTGATCACATAGCTGACCACCGCCACCGAGGTTCCGGCGGCTTTGGCGACGTCACTGCGTGTCACATTTCCGGTTGGGGATTTCGCCAATACTGCCTCTGCGTTAATGCCGCTGGCCGGGAGTACCGGCCAGCGTAATCAAAGAATGTTGCACGATCCTGCGCGTCAGATAGCATCCTCCGGCAGATTCAGATCGCGTCCGCGCGTTTCCGGTGCCACGAAGGTGGTGAGGAAACCGATGGTCGCCATGGCCGAGAAGTACACGGCAATCGGCCACCAGTGCCCGGTAAACGACAGCAGCGCCGCCGCCACCAGCGGTGCGGTGCCTCCTGAAAGGATAGACCCCAGCTCTTTGGCAACCGCCATTTTGGTGTAACGGTGTTTAACGCCAAACATCTCCACGCCCCACGCCGCCTGCACGCCAAAGATGCCCAGCGACGCCAGCGCCATGCCCACTACAATCACCGGAATCACGATGGCCGGCTCGCGGCTGTCCATCAGGCTAAAGGCGGGCCAGGCGTAGACCATCAGTAACAGGCAGAAGCCGCGATAGGTGATGCGTCGGCCAAAGCGGTCTGACAGCCAGCCGGCAAACGGGATGATCAGGAAACCGAGCAGCGAGGCGATGAACACCGCGGTGGTCGGCACCGATTTGTCCAGCATCAGCACTTTGGCGACGTAGCCGACGATAAAGCCCTGTGCCAGATAGGACGGGCCGTTCTCACCGATGCGCAGGCCCACCATGGTCCAGAAGGCGCGGCTGCGCTGCCAGAAGCTGCGGCTGTCGGGTTGCGTCGCGCTTTGCGCCAGCGTTTCATGGCGTTGCGCCTGCAGTTCCGCCTGCTGACGCTCAAACACCGGCGTTTCACGCAGATGACGGCGAATCCACAGCGCGACCGCAGCAATCAACACACTGCTGAGGAACGGAATACGCCAGCCCCTGTCGAGCAGCGTGGCTTTATCCATCTGAATCACCGCCAGCCACACCAGCGACGCAATCAGCGTGCCGCTGTTGGAACCAAGCGCAATCACCGACGACACCAGGCCACGGCGCTCAACCGGCGCGTATTCACCCAGCATCACCGTGCCGCCCGAGAGCTCTGCGCCTGCGCCCAGCCCCTGCGTGAAACGCAGCAGCACCAGGCAGGCCGGCGCCCACAGACCAATCGTTGCATAGGAAGGAATCAGGCCGATCAGCGTGGTCGAAGCGCCCATCAGAATGATGGTGCTGATCATCACTACCTTGCGGCCCTTGCGATCGCCAATCCAGCCAAACAGCAGCGCCCCGATCGGGCGCGCAATAAAGCCGACTGACCAGGTGGCAAAGCTGGAGAGCAGCGCCATCGCCGGGGTGGCTTCGGGGAAGAACACATCGCCAAAAATGATGCCGGCAGCGAGGCCATACAGGGCGAAATCCGCGTATTCCATCGCGGTGCCCAGCCAGCAGGAGAAGGTGGCGCGCCAGAAATCTTTGCGCCCGGTGGTGGTTTCCAGCCGCGCATCGGCGGCGGAAGCGGGTGAACCTTGTTGCGTAACGGAGTGATGTACCGTCATAACCATTTCCCTGAAAGAGGTGAAAACAGTAAACGCCCATCCGTGGGTCGGTTCCCTGGCAACAAGCGGAACTCCCCGGTGGCGACGTTCAGTAGGCAAACCTGGATGAAAGGTCAGTAAAGAATTCCCTGGTGTTGGAATTCATCTATTTGCCTGATTTCGCCGATGTTTTTTTCATCGATCGCATTAGCACGGCAAATGTAACTGGGTCATCTCAAGGCCAACTTCGTCTCTGGCACCGTGAGTTGTCACTGTGAATACAGTCTATCTACGCGCGTAGATAAATCAAGTGATCAACAGGAAAATAATTAACTTATCTTCACAATGGCGCAGGAGAAAAAGATAAAATTGGCGTTAATTCATGACATTACATTACAGCCAGCGTCATTAAAAAATCCACGCACGCTGCGTGATTAACGACTATTGCTTATCATTGGCAAAAAAGCCGACCAAACTTTCACCGCGCCGTTTTCGCACATTTCAGTTAAGTTTTGATGACACCCGGGCATTATTCTTAAAACCGCCCGGGCCGCGCGAAATCCTGCGCGCCTGCAGTAGACTGGATGACCTTCACTCAGGAGCATTATGACCATTATCCTCATGCGACACGGCAAGCCAGACCATCCGGTAAGCGGGCGCTTTACGGCGCGGGCGCTGGCGGACTGGTGTGAAGGCTACGACCAGGCGGTGATTTGTGATGCGCCGCCGCCGCGCAGTATGGCGATTGCGCGCATGGCCAGCGTGATTGCCTGCAGTCCGTTGCCGCGTGCGCGTTCGTCGCTGGCGCGGCTCGGTCTGCAGGCGCAGGACGTGGATGAGGTGTTCAGTGAAGTGGCGATGCCGCTGCTGCCGTTTGCGCGCCTGCATCTGCCGCTGACGCTGTGGCTGGCGCTGCTGCGCCTGCTGTGGCTGTGCGGTTACGCCGGACGCGTGGAATCAGTGCAGCATGCCCGGCAGCGTGCGCAGCGGGCGGCAGACAAACTGATTGCCCTGTCGCAACAGGGCACGGTGCTGCTGGTGGGCCACGGTATAATGAACAAACTGATTGCGCGCCAACTGCGCAAGCGCGGCTGGCAGGCAGAAAAACACGCCAGCAGCCGCCACTGGAGCAGCGCGATTTATCACCGGCCGTTTATTTGATGGCGGCCGTCGTACTCAGGACGACAGCTGAAAGTAGCTCAGAACTTCGCAGCCGGTGCCAGCCTGCGGCGTGGCGATGACCTTCATCTGCGTCAGATCGATCAGGCTAAGCGAACCGTCACCCTGATTAGCGATCAGCAGGCTGCGGTTATCGGCGCTAAAACAGCCATCCATCGGCTGATTGCCGACCGCAACGTCACCCAACGGATTAAGCAAGTCGTCAAACAGCGTCACCACTCCTTCCCCGTCGCCAATCGCCACCAGCCGCTCACCGCTGGCGCTGAAGCGCACCACCTGGCACGGCTGCTGATGGCCAGGCAGCGTGATGCGCTGGCGGATACGATGGCTCTGACGATCCACCACATACAGCAATGGCGCGTCTGCCGCGCTGGCCACCAGATAGGGGTGCTTTGGCGAGGCGGCAATGCCGGCAATCGGTCCCGGCAGCAGGATGTTATCAATGATGCGCCCTTCCGCCTCGCACAGATCCACCACCGTGATGCTGGCGTCCTCTTCGTTTTCAGTAAACAGCTTGCGGCCGCTGGGCGATAGCGTCAGCCGGTGCGCGTTGTGCGACGGCAGCCGGATGGTTTTCTCCAGCGTGTCGCTGTGCGGATCGATCACCGCCACCGCAGCACTGTGTTCACAACACAGATACACTTTGCCATCGCGCCCCAGCTGGCCGCTGTGCGGCGCCTTGAGCGGTGACAGATCGATAAAGCCGCGAATCTGCCGCCGGCGCAGATCGATAATCGCCACCTTGTGCCCCGGATGCGGATTGTCGCCGTGGACGCCATCACCGTAGATCGGCACATACGCCTTCTCCAGCGCGGGCAGCATCAGCAGCTCATGCGGTCGCGGCGGTAAGGCATTCAGCTCCTGCTCAACGGCGAAGCTGTCGGGATTGAGAAACAGCACGCGGTTGCCCTGCTTATCAACCGCCAGTAACCCACGCTTGTGTGGCTGCATAGTGCCTCCTTTTTTTCGTTGCCTGCTCTAAGCGTAGCTAACCTGCCTGCGCGTTGGGCAAGCAGCGGCCAGGCCAGAGGAAAATACAGCGCGGTTAACGGACCGCCGATCGCTCATTTTTATTCCGCGCCGCAGCCTGCGCCTGCAGAGGGTCATTTTATTAGGAATAGTCTTAATCGAGCAAAAATAAAAAACGCACTCCCTCATCATTTTATTGATACCTCTTTTTATCCATCCCGGATCCCGGCGTTTCCGGTAAATCTGAAAGCGAAAAAAATTCGTAGCCTTGCCGCTGCGGATCGATTATTAAGCAAGGGTAGTCTTTTTACACACAGCCGTCAGGACACATAAGCGCGCTCAAGCCGCCAGCATCAGGGAATCCTTGCTCCCCATAATCACAATAATCAGGTGCATCATGACAAAAAAACGTCTCCAGCCAGCCCTTACGCTCTGGCAACACTGGCAGAGAATCGCCTTTACCGGCCAGACATTACTGCAGAAAAAACAGCATACTGAGCTCTGCGCGCCGGAATATGATCCCAGCGAAGAGGACAATATCGTGTTGCTTTCGGGTGAGAAAGCGCTGCCGGAAATACCCAAAAAAATCTGGATGTACTGGGACAATGAATATTTACCGAAATCGATGGCGTTAAATATCCAGCAGCTGCGTCAGGATAATCCCGACCATCAGGTGTATGTATTAAACCGTTTAACGCTTAAAGAAGTCCTGCCGGATTTTATTTTTACCTCGACACAATTAAGTGAGCAGCAAAAAAGTGAAGTCATTCGCCTCGAATTATTATTACGCTACGGCGGAATTGCGATTGACTGCAGCACACTGTTATTTGAAGACCTGAGCTGGGTGCACCATGCGCATCAGGAACGTCGCATGGATGTGATTGGCTATTACCGCGAAATTGCCACCGTCAACTATCTGGCACCGGTGATTGAAAACTGGTTTCTCGCCGCTGCGCCCAATAATCCTTTTATTCGCGAGTGGCAAAAACAGTACGCGCCGATCAAGCATCTGGGGGCGCACAACTATTTTAATGAGCTGGCAAAGCGCGATGATTTTGCCCTGCTGACGCAGAAAATCGCCGAGCCGGCTCAGCAGCTGGGTTCGCTGGCGCAGCAGGCGGCGATGCGCGAACATCGCCGCGTGAACCTGTATCTGCGTAAATGTGAGGCCAACGCGTATTACTATCAGCGGCTGAACAACTGGCAAAGTGATGCCTTTGCGCACACGGTGCTGTTCCATCAGCGCCCGCATACGCCGCCGCCGGTGATCAAGCTGAGCGGCATTGAGCAGCTGCATCTCGACTTCAATCTGCGTCTCGGTAACTACAACCGTCGCAGCCTGCTGGGAGCGATGATGCAGCCCAGCGCACCGCTCAGCGCGCCGCTGGCCTCACCCATCAACAAAGCGCGTGCGTAGCCAGTGGATAAAGGTGGTGACGGCACGCGGCACCTGCGCTGCGTAAGGCCGCACCACCCACAGGCGGTCGGCAAAGGCATCGACCGCCTGCCACTCCGGCAGTACCTGCTGCAGCGTGCCGCTGGCCAGCGCCGCGCTGGCGCTGAAGTCCGGCAGCATGGCAATGCCCAGCCCCTGCAGCGCAGCGTCACGAATCGACTCGCTGTTATTAGTGGCGAAATTACCCTGAATCTTCACCTGCACCGTTTCGCTGTCATCGCTGTGCAGACGAAAGCGCCACTGCGGCGACTCCAGCCCGCGCGGATAATAGAGGCAGTTATGCAACTGCAGCGCCTGCGGCGTATCTGGCGTACCGTGACGGGTCAGATAGTCCGGCGCGGCCACCAGCAGCGTGCGCGTTTCACACAGCGGCAGCGCGACGTGCGTTTCCGGCAGCTGCTGACTGTGGCGAATGGCGAGATCGAATCCTTCGCTGCCCAGCGACACCAGCCGATCGCTGACGTTGAGCTGCAACCGCACCTGCGGGTAGTCGCGCAGAAAGTCGCCGATAATCGGCACCAGCTGCTGCCGGGCAAACGCCACCGGCGCACTGATGCGCACCAGACCGCGCACCGGCCCGGCTTCGTCACGCACGCTAAAGAAGCTCTGCGCAATGCGCGCAAACGGCTCGCGCAGGTCGTCCACCAGCTTTTCACCGGCCGACGTCAGCCGCACGCTGCGCGTGGTGCGCTGCACCAGCGCCACGCCCGCCATCTGCTCCAGTTCTTTGATTTTCTGGCTCATCGCCGCTTTACTGACATCCAGGCGTTCAGCCGCGCGGGTAAAACTGCCCTGTTCCGCCAGCACCGTCAGCCAGTGCAAATGCACCCAGAGTGCATCGGTTTTAATTTCTTTCATCAGGATTGTTCAAAATAATAAATAATCATTTTAATCAGCGCGCTTTTTCTTTCCGGCAGCAAGCGGCAGCATAGCGTTTCATCCTACTCTTTCCGCGTGGGCAAAAACGAGGATTTATTGATGCCGTTACTGACTTTTGATGTTATTCAGGGCCGTTCTGAAACAGAGATTCGCACCTTACTCGACGCCGCGCATCGCGCAGTACTCACGGCATTTAAGGTTCCGTCGCGCGATCGTTATCAGATTGTTCATGAAAACAAGCGTTATCAAATGGTCTTTCAGGATACCGGGCTGGGCTTTGCGCGCAGCGACAATCTGGTGATGGTACGCGTGTACACCAGCCCAAGAAGTGAAGAACAGAAAACGCACTTCATGGCAGAGTTAGCGCGCGAGCTGCGGGAGCATTGTGGCGTGCAGGGCAACGATCTGATGATCAGTTTTATCACCAACAGCAAAGGTGACTGGAGCTTTGCCGACGGCGAAGCGCAGTATCTCACCGGTAAGTTGTAACGCCCGCGCCCGCACTGGCTGGCAGCAGCGCGCCGGTTGCTGCCAGACTAAATCAGACTCCGCCTAAACCCGCCTTAAACGATTCGCAATGCATCGCACAAATCTGGTTGGATGTGTTGCAGCCCTGTGACAGCCAATATAGATTGACGCAAAACCCCCGCAGAGGGCCGCAGACGCAGGTAACGCGTTCTTTTTACTTAATGTGAGGATCTGCCGTTGGAGTTGCTTTCAATAGTGCTCTTTTTGGCTGCGATCGCAGTCTATTCGTATAAAGCCGGGCGAAATAAATTCTGGTTTATCCTGATCTTGCTGCTGCTCACCCTGTTCATCGTGCTCAACGCCACGCTGTATGCCAGCAACTATTTTACCGGCGATGGCATCAACGATGCGGTGCTCTACACCCTGACCAACAGCCTGACCGGCGCGGGCGTGAGCAAATATGTGGTACCGGCGCTTGGCTTGATCATCGGCCTGTTTTTACTGTTTTGTTTTCTCTCCTGGGTGTTGCGCCGGCATAAACGTCCGCATCATCTCGGCTGGAGCCTGCTGGCGATCGCCTGTGCTGCCGGCTCGGTGCAAACCACGCCGGCGTTTCGCCAGGTGAAAGAGCTGATCGCCTCCCACGCGCGCCAGGCCGACTCGGATTTCGAAACCTATTACAAAACGCCGAACAAGCAGATTAACGCGCCGAAGCTCAACCTGGTGTATATCTACGGCGAAAGCCTTGAGCGCACCTACTTCGATCAACAGGCCTTTCCTGGCCTGGCACCGGAACTGAGCCGCGAAAAAGATCACAGCATTGACTTCAGCAATACCGAACAACTGCCCGGCACCGATTACACCATCGCCGGCATGGTGGCGTCGCAGTGCGGAATTCCGCTGTTTGCGCCGTTCGACGGCAACGCCTCGGCTTCGCTTTCCAGCTTCTATCCGCAAAATATCTGCCTCGGCGATATCCTCAAACACTCCGGCTATGAGAACTGGTTTATTCAGGGTGCAGACCTGCGCTTTGCCGGCAAAGACACCTTTTTGCTGTCACACGGTTTTGATGCCGCCAACATGTACGGCTCGCAGGAGCTGAAGAGCCGCGTCGCCGACCCCAGCTACCGTAACAACTGGGGCTTTTACGACGATACGGTGATGGATGAAGTGTTTGAAAAGTATGAGGAGCTGTCGCGTCAGCAGAAACGCTTTGCGCTGTTTACGCTCACCGTGGACACCCATCATCCGGACGGCTTTATTTCGCGCAGCTGTCAGCGCAAAAGTTACAGCTATGACGGCAAACCCAATCAGTCGTTTAGCGCGGTGGCCTGTTCCCAGGAGCACGTGGCGCGCCTGATTGCCCGCATCAAAGCCTCGCCGTGGTTTAAAAACACCGTGATTGTGGTGAGTTCCGATCACCTGGCGATGAATAACACGGCGCATCAGTATCTGATCAAGCAGCCGCGCCGCGATCTGTTTATGGTGATCCGTGGCGATCAGCCGCAGGCCGAGGTGCTGGATGGCAAGCGCAGCACGCTGGATAACGGCGCCACGGTGCTGGATATTCTCGGCGGGGATAACGCGATTGGCCTTGGCCGCAGCGGGCTGTCTTCGGCCTCGCTCTCCAGCCAGTTCGATGACATGGCGAAGAAGGTCACGGCGTGGAAAGCCGATATCATTCAGCTATGGAATTTCCCCAGTCAGATGAAAACATTCACCATCGACCAGCCCAAAAACACCTTTAGCTTCTCGGGCGCGACGTTCAGGCTGCCGATCCTGTTCCGCGTATCCGATCATCAGGTAGAGCCGCTGCCGGAAGGCGAATACGCCGCGCCGCTGCGCTTCCAGCTGGCCGATTTTGCCGCCAGCGATAAGTTTGTCTGGGTCGATCGCTGCTTCAAAATGGGCCGGCTGTGGCAGCCGGCGCTGGCGCTGTCGACCGATCTCTGTCTGGCGATGGGCCAGACCGGCGGACAACCCACGGTGACGCGCATCGACCAGCCGGTGTGGCAGGGCAAAGCGCAGTTCCCGCAGGTGAAGGTCAGTGCGGCGACCTATCAGCTCAACGAGCAGCAAATGCGCATCGAGGATAATGCCATTCGCTACCAGGCGGACAGCTTCCTGCTGACCGTGCCGGGCGCGCCGGCCAGCGTGAGGCGCTTTAGCGGTATTTCACGGCCTGAAAGCTGGGGGCGCTGGTCGAACGCCAACCTCGCGCCGGAGGTGAACATTGAATATGTCGATCCGCTGCCGGCGCGTTTTGACGTGGTGATCACCGCACGCGCCTATGGGGCTAACGCCCATCGACCGATTCCGGTGCGCGTCGGCGAGCAAGTGCAGCAGCTCAATCTGGGTGACGCGTTCTCCACGCAAACGCTGCATTTCACCAACCCCGGCGCCAGCCGCAACCTGATCATCACGCCGCCAGAACCACAGCTGTCTAATCTCGGCAACATTACCGGTCAGGATCCACGCAAACTCGGTATCGGCATGGCGGAGATAAAAATAATTCCGCAGCCCGAAAAGTGATAAAAATGCGTGCCAGACCAGGGCCTGCCAGCGTGCAGGCCCTTTTTATTGCCGCTTAGCGTTACTCATTGTACGAATTGATATTTTTCGAGACGTCGCGCAAAATCCACATCATCACATGGTGCAACTATCACCACCTGGATAACCTTGCAGGCAACAGGAAAGGCGACCAGGAGCAACAGGGATGATACCGACGATGATGAACACCCATAAGGCATTCAAAGCGCTGCAGCAGGCGGGCGTGGCCGATCACCAGGCCGAAGTGATGGTCGACATTTTTGCCGAAATGCAGCAGGAAAACAGCCTGACCAAAACGCACCTTTCGCAGGCCATGGAAGGCGTGATGCGGGCAAATCACGCCACCTCGCAACGTGTCGATAAACTGGCACAGAGCCTCAGGCATTTAGAAAATGAGGTCCGCCATACGTTTAAAGCCATTGAGCTGCGATTTGACAACGTCGATGAGCAATTCAGGAAAATTGATCAACGCTTTGAACAAATCGATCAACGCTTCGAAAAGATGGATGCGCAATTCAGGCAAATCGATAAACGCTTAGAAAAAGTGGATGCGCAATTCAGGACAATCGATCAGCGTTTTGAACAAATCGATGAACAATTCAGGAAAATTGATCAACGCTTTGAAAAGATGGATGAGCAATTCAGGAAAATCGATCAACGCTTTGAAAAGATGGATGAGCAATTCAGGAAAATCGATCAACGTTTTGAACAAATCGATGAACAATTCAGGAAAATCGATCAGCGTTTTGAACAAATCGATGAGCGATTCAGGCAAATTGATAAACGCTTTGAAAAAGTGGATGAGCGCCTGCTGGATCTCGACCATCGCATGCAGCTCGGTTTCAATGAGCTCAAACGCGATAATCTCTGGCATCGGCGGCTGATGATGGCGATGGCCAGCGCCTTTGTGTTATCAGCCGCCAAATATATTTTTGCCGGTTAGCCGGGTAGCCAGCCCGGCGCGCGCGTCAGGCCTGACGTAATGTCTCCAGCCTGGCGCGTTGCTGCCCACGGGCGTCGAAATTGTCTGCCGCCAGCCAGCGCTCAAAGCCCAGCTTCACCTGCGGCCATTCGCTGTCGATGATAGAGAACCAGGCGGTATCCCGGCTGCGATTTTTATACACCATCACCTGACGGAACGTGCCTTCATAACGGAAGCCCAGCCGCAGTGCGGCGTTGTACGACGGCTGGTTACAGCTGTCGCATTTCCACTCGTAGCGACGATAGCCGAGTTGTTCGAAGGCGTAACGCATCAGCAGATAGTGGGCTTCGGTGGCCATGCGGGTTTGCTTCAGCAGCGGAGAGAACACCACAAAGCCGACTTCCATCACACCGTGCTGCGGTTCAATGCGCATCAGCGCCAGCGAGCCGACCGCCTGCCCGCTTTGCCGGTCAATCACCGCGAAGTGCAGGTAATCCGGACTCTGCTGGCACTGCTGCGCAAACGCCAGATAAGACGCTTCATCGTCAAAGCGCCCGACCGGCAGCCAGGTCCAGTCGCGGTCATCTTCCGCCAGCGCATAAGCCGCATACAGCTCGCGACCGTGACGTGCGGCATCCAGCGGCTCCAGCCGGCAATATTGTCCGGTGAAAATCTGCCCCTGCGGCAGCGGGCGCGGCTGCCACGCCTCCAGCGCCGGGCCGATGGGTTGTCCATAACGATTGGTCTGCGGTGACATACGGCGATTCCTTCTGTGTGAGAGTGACAGCGTGCAGCGTGCCACTTTGCTGGTTCAGGAAAAAGCGCCACAATGTGATAAATCGATAGATCCACGGAGGCGCCGATGCGCGCACTAAACCGGCATTCGCTGCTGCTGGCACCGCTAGAGGCCGACGGCAGCCTGACACTGCAACAGCAGCTGTATCAGCGGCTGCGCCAGGCGATACTGAATGGTCAGCTGGCGGCGGGCACGCGCCTGCCGGCGACCCGCCAGCTGGCGGCTGAACTGCAGGTGTCGCGCAATACGGTGATCGCCGTCTGGTCACAGCTACAGGCGGAAGGATTTATCCTCAGCGACCGCCAGGGAAGCCGCGTCAGCCGGCTGGCGCACACGCCGCTGCCCGCGCAGGCGTCCGACGACAGCACCGACTGGCCGGTTTCCGCGCGCGCTGCCGGGTTGCACTCGCTGCATCGCCTCTCCAGTCAGGAGCTGGCGCTGCGCCCGAGCACGCCGGCGCTGGCGCATTTCCCGCTGGCGCAGTGGCGTCGCGCACTCAATCAAACCGCGCAGCAGGCACAGCTGCTGGGCTACGGCGATCCGCTGGGTGAGCTGGCGCTGCGTGAGGCGCTGGCGCAGCATCTGGCGCTGGCGCGCGGCGTGCGCTGTGCGCCGCAGCAGATTGTGATTACCGAAGGCGCGCAGCAGGCGCTGACGCTGTGCGTCGCGCTGCTCACCAATCGTGGTGACACCGGCTGGGTGGAGGAGCCGGGCTATCGCGGCGCCAAAGCGGCGATGCGCCTCGGCGATCTGCAGATCGAGCCGATTGCGGTGGATGCGCAGGGACTGGCACCGACAGCGCAGGACTGGCAGCAGCGCCCGCCGCGGCTGATTTACACCACGCCGACGCATCAGTATCCCACCGGCGCGATCATGAGCGCCGCGCGCCGGCTGGCGCTGCTGGCGGCGGCACAGCGGCATCAGGCGTGGATTATCGAAGATGATTACGACAGCGATTTTCGCTACAGCGGCGAGCCCATCGCCGCGATGCAGGGCATGGCGCAGCCGACGCCGGTGATTTACATCGGCTCCTTCAGCAAAACCCTGTTTCCGGCGCTGCGCATCGGCTACATGGTACTGCCCGCCCCGCTGCTGCCGCGGCTGCGGCCGGCCTTGCATGAGCTGTTACGCGGCGGTAACCGGCCGGAACAGCAGGCGCTGGCGCTGTTTTTACGCAGCGGGGATTTCAATCGCCACCTGAGCAAAATGCGCCGCCTGTATCGTCAGCGGCAGGCCACGCTGCGGGCTGCGCTACAGGAGACATTTGGTGCCCAGGTGCCGCTGCTGGGCGGTGAATGCGGCATGCATCTGGTGTTGCCGCTGGCGGATACGGTGGATGATGTGGCGCTGACGGCGCAGCAATTTCGCCATGGCTATGCGCCTGGCGCGCTGTCCGGCTTTTATCTGGGCGGGCAAAAACAACAGGGACTGGTGCTGGGATACGGTAATACCAGCACCAGTCAGATAATGGCAGGCGTGGCGCAGTTAGCGCGACTGCTGCCGGGCATTAACCCTTGAAGAAAATGTCGCCGGATTTGCCCATCACGATCTTGCCACTGTCGTCAGTGATCAGGATGTAGTTGGCGTTGATGTAAGCCCAGTGCGTGCCTTCCTGCGGTGCAGGCAGGTGGCGCGGCTGCCACTCAACGATGGTGTACTGCTTTTTACGGTACTCATCCGGCACGACGTCACCGACTTTATACTCTTTGTAATCGATGATGATAGTGTGCAGATCGTAATTATTGGCGGCGGATGGCGCTTCACCCGGACCGTTTTGTGACGGGCGAATCGGCGCGACATCGCCACTGGATTCTGCCGGTTCACTGCTGGCGGGCGCATCGCTGGTGGCCGCTGGCGCTGAGGCGTCCGGTGCGGTTTGCTGCACCTGTGGCGGCATCGGTACGCTATCGGTTTGCTCACCTTCTGCCAGTGCTGCTGGCGTCAGGCTTAAAGCGCCCAGAAAAATTCCTGCTGAAAGAAGGGTGACGTGTGTCCTGCGCATTGGTGATTTCCACTCTGGTTAATTATTTAACTGTCCCATTTACTGACAAGCGCCACGTGCGGAAGGTTCCCGCGCCGCGCTTTGCGCGTCAAATTTCGCTCCACAGCATACCTCAGGCGGCGCGCTTTGCTGAGCAGCAAAATTGCAAGCAACCGTGTTCAGCACCCGGCGATCTTTACGCGCCAAATCACGCAGCAGCGCAATGCCGAGATAGTTGCTCCAGTTGAAGGCGTTTTGCAGCACCACGATGGCATTGCCGTGGGCGCGATCGTAGCCAATAAAGCTGGCATAACCGCCAATATACCCCACCTGATAAGTGATCTGCTGCTGACCATAGGTATCGGTTACCCAGGCGATATTCTGCGCCTGATTGCCATGCTGCTCATAAGGATGATTGACCTGCGCCAGCGCCTGGCCGAGCGCGCCCTGTGCATCGCTGTGCAGATGCGCATCGAGGTAGCGAATCAGATCGCGCGCATTGCTGTACAGGCTGGCGGCCGCCACCATATTGCCGCGAAAGGCCCAGTCCGGCGTCAGCTGACCACGCGCGATCAGTTTCGGCTGATCGCCGGCGTGGCCCAGCGCGCGCCACGGATAGCCGCGCAGAGTTTGCGGATGGAAGCTGCTGCTGGTCATGCCGAGCGGACCAAACAGCTGATGCTGCGCCAGCGTTTCAATGTCCTGATGCAGGCGATGCTGCAGAATGTAGCCCAGCAGCGCATAGCCGAGATTGGAGTACTGCGCCGCCGGGTGCGCGGGGGCGCTGAAATCGGCCAGATAACTCAGCACGGCATCGCTATCCAGATTGCCGTAAAAATTTTCGCCGCTGCGCAGGTAAGCCATAAATTTCAGGAACATCGGCAGATCCATATCCTGGCGCGGCAGCCCCGAGGTGTGCGTGACCAGCTGCAGCAGCGTGATGCGTTTTGCATCCTCACTCAGCGGCACGCCGCGCGGCAGCAGCGTGGCCAGCGTGTCGTTCCAGTGCAGCTCGCCGCGATCCACCAGCCCGATAATGACCTCTGCAGTAACGCCTTTACTCAGCGAGCCCAGCGCAAACAGCGTATCCGGCGTGATGGGATAACGCTGGCGCGCATCGGTGACGCCATAGCTGTAAAACTGCGGCGCGCCGCGCTGGTGAATAATGGCGATGCTAATGCCGGTCACCTGCTTTTGCTGCATGTAGTGGCGCACAATGTCATCGACGTTTTCATGGAAGGAGGCGTGGGAAAGATAGACGCGATCGCCCACCGGCGCGGACGTTTGCGACAGCGTTCCGCAGCCGCTGAGCAGCAGACACAGGGCTGACAGCCGCAGGTGCAACCATGCGCGAGAAAGCGTCAGCCGCTGAAGCCTGACGAAGCGGGAAATAGCCATCAATTGATAAGTTATTTTTTATGTTATGCAGCAGGTGCCACTGGTGTTGGTGGCGAAATATACCACAGAACAGCGGGTGCGCCACCTGTCAGCCGCAGGTGGCGCCGGGCATTATTGATTAACCGGGATAACCGATCCTTTGTAGTGCTGGTTGATAAATTCAGCAGTTTGCTTTGATTCGAGATCTTTCGCTAACGCCAGAATGCGCGGGTCGCTGGCCAGCTTTGGCGTGGTGACCAGCACGTTGGCATACGGATTATCCTTTGCCTGTTCCAGCGCCAGCGCGTCTTTTGACGGCACCAGCCCGGCCTGCAGGGCATAGTTACCGTTAATAATCGCCAGCTGCGCATCATCCAGCGCGCGCGGCAGCTGCGGCGCTTCAACTTCAATGATCTTCAGATGGTGCGGGTTGTCACTGATGTCCGCCGTGGTCACCAGCGTACTGGCGCTGCGGCTTTTCAGCGTAATCAGGCCGTTGGCCTGCAGCAGATAGAGCGCGCGGCTCAGGTTAGTGACGTTGTTGGGCACCGCAACCTGCGCGCCATCCGGCAGATCTTTCAGAGATTTCACTTTGTGCGAATAAATCCCGAGTGGCTCAATATGCACGGTCGCCACCACGGCAAATTTTTCGCCCAGCGCTTTTTCCTGATCGCGCAGATAAGGCACATGCTGGAAATAGTTGGCATCGATGTCGCCACGCGCCAGCAGCTCGTTGGCGTTTAAATTGCCGTTAAGCTCGATGACCTTCAGGTCGAGCTGTTTGTCGGTTTGTTTGATGTAGTTGAGAATCTCACTGTGCGGCACCGGATCGGCGGCCACGCGCAGTGCCGCGGCGGACGCCACGCTGCTGAATAGGGCCATCAGGGCCAGTGACGCTATCATCGTTTTCTGCATGGGCTTTCCTTACGTTTCTTATGATTTCACTGTGCTTAATGCATCAGCGTAATAGCGCTGCGCCACATCGCGATGGGAACGCAGACGCCCTTTGAGGTAGTTCCAGCCCACTTCGCGCAGCAGTGGATTGTCAGGATCGCTGGTCGGGCCGTGGGCTTCTGCCGCCAACTGCGGCGGTAGCTGATACAGCGGTACTTCGGCGTCCAGCTGCGCACCGAGGAAAAAAGCGATCGACACGCGTTCACGATTAGCCGGCGGCGACACCACGCGGTGCACGGTGGCGCGCAGATATCCATTACTGGCAATCTCCAGCAGTTCGCCGATGTTAACCACGAATGCGCCCGGCTTGGGCAGCGCATCCACCCAGTGACCGGGTGACACTTCCACCTGCAAACCGGGCTGATCGTCCTGCAGCAAAAAGGTGAGGAAGCCGGAGTCTTTGTGCGCGCCGACGCCCTGCTGGCTGGCTTCTGCTGCCTGACCGGGATAACGAATCAGCTTGATGTGCTCATTGGGCTGGGTGCCATACAGCGCGTCGAACGCATCCGGCGGCAGCGCCAGCGCTTTAGCAAAGGCCCGCAGCAGGCGCAGCGCGATGGCGGTCATCGCCTGCTGCCAGGCGTGCATCACCGGACGCAATTGCGGTAACGCCTCCGGCCATAAGTTAGGCCCCTGTAGCCGTTTCCACGCCGGATCGCCCGGCTGCAGCGTCAGCGCCGCGCGTTCGGCACCGATATCAAACTGTTCACGCTGATCGCGCTGGTCGCGGGTGTATTCCACGCCGGCGTGGTTGTAGCCGCGAAAATGCGGCGAGTGGATCATTGCCACGCGCTGCTTCTCCGCCTGCGGCAGGGCAAAAAACGCCCGCGTGATACTCTGCACGTTGTGCAGCAGTTGCGGGTTGATGCCGTGATTGACCAGATAGAAGAAACCGACGTCACGCGCGGTCTCGCGCAGCTGCGCCAGGTAAGCTGCCTGCTCTGCGTCCGGTAATTCCAGCAGGGCCAGATCCAGTACTGGCAGGGTATCCGCCATGATGTTGTCTCCTCGCTATCGGTAAATCCTGCGTTTACGCTGACATTCGCCGCCGTTTCCCGCCAATACTGTTGCGCGATAAGTTATGGCGATTCCTTTTTAGGCGCACTTCGGCTATCGATATGCAAAAAGCGGTAAATCAGGCGCGCTGCCGCTATAATCGCGCCCAGCAATTTTTGCCCACCAATCCACACCGCAGGAGACGCCGGATGAATCAGGGTCCGTTAACCGAAAAAGAGCTGAACTGGCTTGATGACATGCTGGAAAAATATGGCAACGAACACTCCGTGGTGGACACCGCCGAACTGGACGGCATGCTGACCGCCCTGCTCTCCGGCCCGAACGATATCGAACCGAGCGAATGGCTGGTGGCGATTTGGGGCGGTGAGAAGAAGATTCCTCAGTGGGCGAACGCGCGCGAAATGGACCGCTTCATGGCGCTGACCTTCCAGCACTTTAACGACATCGCCGAGCGGCTGGCGGAGTACCCGGAGCAGTTCGATCCGCTGTTCGGCGAGCAGGAGATGGAAGGCCAGCTGTTTACCGTGGTGGAAGACTGGTGCTATGGCTATATGCGTGGCGTGGCGCTGGATGCAGACTGGGCGCAGCTGCCGGCTGCACAGCAACCGGCGCTGCAGGCGATTGCGCTGCACGGCAGTGAAGAACAGCTGGCACAGCGTGAAGCCTTCACCCCGGACGCGTTTGAGGCCAGCATCGAGGCGATTCGCCCGGCGGCGCTGGAACTGCACGAATACTGGCAGGAACAGCGCATGGCGCAGCCCGATCCGGCCCCGCAGCTGCCGCATTTTGCCGGTGAAAAAACCGGCCGCAACGATCCCTGCCCGTGCGGCAGCGGCAAAAAGTTTAAGCAGTGCTGCCTGAATAAAGCCTGAGACATTCACGTCAACGCAGGCCAGCGCTAAAACTGGCCTGCGCACCGCGTTATTTCCCGGACGCGAGAAACTCCATCACTGCCGCATTCAGCGGCGCAGGGCACTCTTCAGGTAACCAGTGACCGCAGCCAGGTAACACTTTGCCGGTGACCTGCGAGGCGTAGCGGCTGACCACCTGCTGCTCATAAGCACCCAGTCCGCCGTGACCGCCACCGCCAATCGCCAGCATCGGCACGGCAATTTTCTCGCGGGAGAGCACTTTATTGTCCGCCACTCCCTGATTCAGCACCCGGTAATATTCAAAGGCGGCATTCAGGCTGTGCGGTTTTGCATAGGATTTGCTGTAAAGATCCAGCAGCGCCGGGGTGAACACCGCTTTGTTGGCGGCATGTTCTTTGATGAAATGCTCAAAGAACAGGCGCTCTTTACCGGCGATCAGCTGCTCAGCGAGCTGTCCCTGCGCCGCAAAGAAGCTGAAGTGCCACACCAGGGATTCGCCTTCAGGCGTAAAGGCCGGGAACTGATAGATGCTTTCATCCGGGATCGGCGCCTCCATAAAGATGGCGCGGCGGATGCGGTCCTGATGTTTCACCAGCAGCGGATAGGTATTCCAGATGCCAATGTCGTGCGCCACCAGATCGAACTTTTTGCCGCCGGCGAACTGTTGTGCCAGCTGATAAAGCAGCGGCGCGACATCGGTGGCGCGATACGAATGCGGCACGTCAGACTGCCCCAGCCCCGGCAGATCCACCGCCACGACGGTGTGATTTTTTGCCAGTTCCGGCATCAACTGGTGCCACTCGTACCACGTCTGTCCGAAACCGTGCACCAGATACACCAGCGGTCCGCTGCCGCCCTTCACATAATGCAGGCGCACGCCATCCACAGTTTGATAGCTGCTGGTGAAACCGGCGGGCAGCGGGAATTCATCCGCGGCGGTGCCGGCGGCGGAAAACAGCGCGGCCGAGGCGAGCAGCAGGGTTAACAGTAATTTTTTGAACACGTGGTTGATCTCCATTATGTGATAATGCCATTTAAAACAATGATTTAAACTCTCATGTGCGCACGACAGGTCAGTGACCTTGTACGCGCTGGTGCCGCGCACCGGCCTGAAAACCGTGCTGACGCGCCTGCAGTGCGATGAGGAAGCCAATCGCCAGCAGCAACAGCAGCGCCAGCGGGAAAGACGCCACGCCCCAGTGAGTAAGCAACACGCCACCGGCCAGACCGCCGCCGGCAATCGCGCTGTTCCACACCACCACGTTCATCGACAGCGCCACATCCGCGCCCTCGCCCGCCGCATCCGCCAGCGCCGTTTGCAGCAGCGTGGCCGCCCCGCCAAACGTCAACCCCCACAACGCCACGCCGACATAAACCAGCAGCGGCAAGCGCGCCAGCCAGATGAACAGCAGCGAGACCAGCGCAAACAGCGCCAGACTGCCGAGCACGGCGACGCGCAGGTGGTGATCGACGAGGCGACCGGCCAGGCCGATAGCCGCCAGCGCCGCGATGCCAAACACCAGCAGCACGCTGTCCACCTGCCCGGCGAGGCCCGCCTGGGTAACGAACGGCGCAATGTAGGTGTAGAGAATGTTGTGCGCCGTCATCCACGCCAGCACCACGCCCAGCACCGGGCGCACGCCTGGCGTCATGAACACCGTGCGCAGCGGCAGACGCTTGTCGCTGCTTTGTCCCGGATAGTCAGGTACCCGCAGCAGCACCCAGCCGATCAGCAGCAGCGTCAGCGCTGACATGATGCCGAACGCCGTGCGCCAGCCCACCGCCGTGCCCAGCCAGGTGCCGACAGGAACGCCCAGCGCCAGCGCAATCGGCGTGCCGACCATCGCCACGGCGAGCGCTTTGCCCTGCTGATGGACCGGCACCATGCGCCGCGCATAGCCGGCCAGCAGGCTCCAGGCGAGTCCCGCCGCTGCGCCGGCGAAAAAGCGCGCCACCAGCGTCAGTGCGAAGTGGGTCGAAAACGTGGTGATGGAGTTGAAAATCAGAAAACCGACGATAGCCAGCAACAGCACGTTACGGCGGCGCCAGCCTTGGGTAGCGATGGTCAGCGGAATCGCCGCCAGCAGCGAGCCAAGTGCATAAACGGTTACGGTCTGCCCGGCCAGCGCGGTGGAAATGCCGAGGCCCGCCGCCATTTGCGGCAGCAGTCCGGCCGGTAAGGTTTCGGTGATGATGCAGATAAAACCGGTCATGGCCAGCGCCAGCAGCGCGCCCAGCGGTAGCGGCCGGGTTTTATCCGCGGCGGTATTCAAAGTCGTCACAATCAGCGTTCCCGATGTCATCAGCGTGCAGATAAGGCGCGCGCCGCTCGTTGAAATTATATGTACCGATCAGTATATAAATTGGCGAAGTGCGATAACCTGTTACGGCTTAAGAACACACTACCGCGGATACGCTATCCGCCGCCCGCAGGCACAAATATATACTGATCGATACATTAGTTGACGTGCGAGACCATTGTCAACGACTTATGTATCGATTAGTATTTAAGCATTGAGATTAATGGAGC
This sequence comes from Pantoea sp. Morm, assembly GCF_016643525.1. Taxonomy (NCBI): domain Bacteria; kingdom Pseudomonadati; phylum Pseudomonadota; class Gammaproteobacteria; order Enterobacterales; family Erwiniaceae; genus Pantoea; species Pantoea sp. Morm. Next base: position 56,791 of record NZ_VOQX01000019.1, read on the forward strand.
ACTGAGATGGCCACTATGGGACGGCCGCGTACGTTCGATCGTGATGCGGCCATTGAACAGGCGATGAAGATTTTCTGGCAGCACGGCTATGAGTCGACATCGTTAACGCAGCTGAAGGCGGGAATTGCCGGCGGTATTTCCGCACCGAGCTTCTACGCGGCCTTTGGCTCGAAGCAGGCGCTGTTTCAGGAGTGTGTGCAGCGCTATCTGTCGACTTACGCGCAGGTGGTGGAGCCGCTGTGGGATAACAGCCTGCCGCCCCGTACCGCAATGGAGACCGCGCTGCGGCGCTCGGCCAGCATGCAGTGTGAGTCCGGCCATCCGCTGGGGTGTATGGTCGGCCTGGGCGTGATGAGTGCGCCTTCCGCCGAACAAGCGGACGTCACCCAGCCGCTGGCGCGCTCACGCGCCCGCACGCTGGCAGGCATGATGGCCTGCGTGCAGCGCGGCATCGACAGCGGCGAACTGCGCGCCGACACCGATGCCGCCGCCCTCGCCATCGCCCTCGACGCTTTTCTGCTGGGCGTGTCGGTGCTGGTGCGCGATGGCGTCAACGGCGCGCAGATCGATACCGCCATCGCCCACGTCATGGCCGTCTGGGACGCGGCAAAATCTGTGACGGATTAAGCATCCCTGCCGCCCGGCGTTGCGCGCTGAGCATTACCCCGCCGGTTTGACTTCGGTGACCAGCGTTGGCAGTTGCCATGCGCCGCCGGCGCGGATGGCACGACACATGCCGGTGGTGGCCTCGCTGCTCTGCACGAACTGGCGGCCATCCCACACCCATGCAGCGGTGCTCCAGCAGTCACCAATGCCGCGCCCTTTCTGCGCTTCGCTGATCACGCCGTCGTGATAATCAGATCCGGAATCGGTGATCAGCTGCGGCGTGCCCTGCAGCGCGTTATCCAGCAGCCAGAAACCATAGCCTTCGTTGTAAGCCCCGCGCCAGCACAGCGCGGCGATCAGCACGTGCTGCGCATCCACCGGCGTCAGCGTAGGCGGTTCTGCGCCCTCTTCCGGCTGATCGTCGGACGGCGCGAGATTGTCACAGCTGTCGTCGTCGGTCAGCGAGGCAATCAGCTTTGGCTTGACCTGCGCCAGTTCGTCCGGCGTCAGCGTGCGCGGCGCGGCTTTCAGCACCCTGACCTGCTGGATCACCGGCATCGCCACTGCCGCCGGTACGCTGGCTTCCGGCTGATTGCCCTTGCGCACCAGCGCGCCCGGCGTGTTCAGCCGTCCCTGCGCCTCATCCATTTTTAACAGCGTGGCAAAAGCCCCGTTGCCGGAAAGCTCAAACGGCTCGGCCGCACCGCGAAACTCCACGCGGGCATTGCCTTTGATGGCGGCGATCAGCGCCTCGGTCTGCGCGTCGCTCAGCGTCCACTCATCGTTCTCCGCTTTGCTGACTTCGCCCAGTGCGCGATCGTCAATCCACAGCGCCAGCGCATTCACCTGCTGCGCATCATCGTCGCCGGTATCGGCCAGCACCACGCGCCCGTGCGGCAGGCTGTCTGGCCCGCCGGCGCGCGTCAGCAGCACCGATCCGCCCGCGCCCTCTTCGGCGCTGTAGCCGGCGGCGCGGCAGGTCAGCGTATTATCACAAGCCAGCTCCCAGTCTTTATGGCTAAACGAGACGCCTTCGTCGGCCCACAACGGCGTGCTCAGGCTGGCGAACAGCGTCAGCGCCAGCAGCAATCGGCTTTTCATGCCATCTCTCCCTAATGGTAAAGGTGGCTAGTGTGATGATTTTTGCGGCGCGGGAGAAGTGAATTTTTTGCGGCGGGTCTTATTCCATCGCTGCCTGTGGTTGTGGCTGACGCGCCATCAGGCTCAGCGCCACCAGCATCGCCAGCGCCACGGCAATCGCGCCAGCGAGATACACCGAAGCCACGCCGCGGTGGGCGGCCAGCGCGCCCGCCAGCGGACTGGTGATCGCCAGCGCGATATCAAGAAACGCCACGTAAGCCCCCATCGCCAGGCTGCGGGTGTGCGGCGGTGCACGCCGCACCGCTTCCACGCCGAACGCCGGAAAGGCCAGCGAATAGCCAAAACCGGTCAGCGCCGCGCCGAGATAAACCAGCGTCGCGTCATCAGCGCCCCAAATCAGCAGCTGACCGCAGGCTTCAATCAGCACGCATACCAGCGCGACGCGCGCGCCGCCCAGCTTATCCGGCAGATGGGCAAAGAACAGGCGCGCCGCGATAAACGCCACGCCAAATGCGGTGAACGCCAGCGACGCGTTGCCCCAGGCCCTGGCCGCAAACAGCAGCGCGATAAACGCGGTGATCATGCCAAAGCCGACGCTGGCGAGCGCCAGACCCAGTCCCGGCCGCCACACCGCGCCCATGACTTTGTAGAACGGCGTGCGTTTGGTCGAGGTCGGCGCGACGGCGCGCACCTGGGTGATAAACATCAGCGGCAGCAGCGGTACCACGATGATCGCCATGGCGATGCCGGTGAAGTGCCAGCCGTGATAAATCGCCACGCCCAGCGGCGCACCCAGCGCCCAGGCGCCGTAAATCGCGATACCGATCCACGCCATCACTTTACCGGCATTGGCCGGCCCCACCAGCCCAAGCCCCCAGCCGAGCGCGCCGGTGGCCAGCAGGCTCTCGCCCAGCGCCAGCACCACACGCCCCAGCAGCAGGATGGCCACCGAGCTGGCAGGCCGATCAACGAACAGCAGCGAAATCAGGTAGATCACACCGGAACTCGCCACCACCAACAGCCCGGCCAGCACCGCGCGTTTCGCGCCGCGCATATCGGCGAAGTTGCCCGCCCACGAACGCGTCAGCAGCGACGCGACAAACTGCGCGCCGATGACCGTGCCGATCGCCAGCGTATCCATGCCGAGATTCTGCTGCAGATGCAGCGGCAGCACCGGCAGCTGCATCCCCATGGTGAGAAAAGCGATAAACACCGCCAGCGTCACCGGCAGCAAGGTGATAAATACATTATTTTTCATCGATATAATCCAGAAAAACTGCCGCGCGCAGCGGCAGCGTGATATCAGAGATGGGTGTAATAGGCAGGCGTATCGAGCTCGCTCAGCAGGTCCGGGCGGGTTGCAGACCAGTCCAGCAGCGTGCGCGTGCGCTGGCTGGAGACCGCCATGTTGCCCGCCGCCATGTTGGCGAACCAGCCAAAGTGCGCCCGGTCGCGCTCGCCGCTGGGTAATCCGAGCTGGCGTCCTATCGTCTCCGCGATAGCGCGGAACGGCACCGCCTCATCGGCCACCGCGTGATAAACGCGCTCGGTGACGCCCTGCTCCAGCGCCAGCCGATAGACGCGCGCCGCATCGCGACGTTGCACGCCGGACCAGCAGTTCTCACCGCTGCCGCACCAGGCGGAAATCCCGCTCTCACGCGCCAGCCGCACCAGAATCGGCACGAAACCGCGGTCGCCGAGGCCATGTACCGACGGCGCCAGCCGCACTGTCGCCACATGCACGCCGCGCTGCGACAGCGCCTGCGCCGCCGCTTCCGACTGACGCGGTGACACCGGCTGCGGCTGATCCAGTTCCGTCGCCCCGCGCGCCATACCGGACAGGCCGGACGTCACCAGCAGCATGCGATCCGATCCGGCAATCGCCTCGCCGAGCAGCTCGATTACCTGACGGTCCTGCTCGCAGTTCTGCACGAAGCGCGAGAAATCGTGGTTGAACGCGGTATGAATGATGGCGTCTGCGGATTGCGCGGCGTCACGCAGCACGTCAGCGTCCTCCAGCGAACCGCGAATAACCTGTGCGCCAGTGACGGCCAGCGCCACGGCTTTTTCCGCCGAACGCGCCAGCCCTGTTACCTGATGGCCCGCCGCGATCAACTCTTCCACCACCGCTGAACCTACCCAGCCGGTGGCCCCGGTGACAAATATCTGCATGGTCTTTTCTCCTGCACGTTAAAACGCGAGTGTTTCGTCGTGTTGATATGATGCGTGCTGTGGAGCGGTGGCGCTAATCGCATCAGCAATGCAGGAGCAAGCCTTGTCGGACAAGGCCTGAGGGCATGAAGACCGCGACTTATTCGGCGAGAGTTCAGGTTTACAGCGCTGCGACAATCTGCTGGCGCAGCCATTGCTGGGCGGGATCGCGATGCAGGCGCTCGTGCCACAGCATCAGAATGTCAAACCCTTCAATCTGCAGCGGCGGTGCAAGCACGCGGAGCTGCGGCGCGTTTCGCACCAGGCGCTCCGGCAGCACGGCGACCAAATCACTGTTGGCCAGCGTGTCGAGCATAAACAGGAAATGCGGCACCGAGAGCGCGACGCGGCGCGTACGGCCGAGCCTGGCCAGCGCGCGATCGGTGGCGGCGCTGAAGCCGCCGCCATCCGGCGAAACCATCACAAACTCCAGCTGGCAAAAGCGATCCAGCGTCAGGGGCTGCTGCAGCTGCGGATGATCGCGCCGGCCAGCCAGCACGTAGCGCTCGCTGAACAAGCGGCGCTGATGCAGCGTCGGCGGCGCGTTGTCGCCGGTGTGAAACACCATATCCAGCTCGCCCTTCTCCAGCTGCTGCGCTACCTGCGGCGGATTGAGTGCAAACACCGCCATGCGGCTGCGCGGGGTTGCTTCACGAATGAGTTTCAGCGCCGGCAGGATCAGCGCCGATGACATATAATCGGTGGCAGCAATGCGCCAGGTGAGCTCTGCGCGCGCCGGATCGAACGCTGCCGGCGGTGCCACCGCGCGCTCCAGCGCTTCCAGCGCCAGACGCAGCGGCTCGCGCAGGACCTCGGCGCGGGCGGTGGGCAACATGCCGCGCGGACCGGGCAACAGCAGCGGATCGTCAAACAGCACCCGCAGGCGCGCCAGCTGAGCGCTTACCGACGGCTGCGACAGATTGAGGCGCTGCGCCGCGCGCGTCACGTTCTGCTCCACCAGCAGCACGTCTAAGGTGTGCAGCAGATTCAAATCCAGCGAGTGCATATTCATGCTAGCTATACCTGAGATATCAGTAATTGATTTCTACTATAACCAGCGCTGGCTTAACCTGCAGCGGTTTTCATCTCACAGGATACCGCCATGAATGTTTTGATTGTGTATGCCCATCCGGAACCGCGCTCGCTGAACGGATCGCTGAAAGACTTTGCCGTGGATCATCTGCAGCAGGCGGGCCATCAGGTGCAGGTGTCAGATCTGTACGCCATGCAGTGGAAAGCGCAACTGGATGCCGCCGACACACTGGCGCCCCCGGTGGGCGCGCATTTTGATGCCACGCTGGATTCGCGTTTCGCCTACGACAACCAGCTGCAGGCAGCGGACATTGCCGCCGAGCAGGAGAAGCTGCGCTGGGCCGACACGGTGATTTTTCAGTTTCCGCTGTGGTGGTTTTCGATGCCGGCAATCATGAAAGGCTGGTTTGACCGCGTTTATGCCAACGGTTTTGCCTATGGCGTCGGCGAGCACAACGATCATCACTGGGGCGATCGCTACGGCGAAGGCACGCTCGCCGGCAAGCGCGCCATGCTGGTGGTGACCACCGGCGGCTGGGAGTCGCACTACGCGCCGCGCGGCATCAACGGCCCGATTGAGGATCTGCTGTTCCCGATCCAGCACGGCATGCTGTTCTATCCCGGCTTTAGCGTGTTGCCACCGCTGGTGCTGTATCGCGTGCAGAAGTCGGCGCAGGAACGCTTTGCAGACTGGTGCGCCGCGCTGGCGCAACGACTGGATCGCTTAGCGCAGGATCAACCGATTGCCTTCCGTCGCCAGAACGGCGGTGAATATGTGATTCCGGCGCTGACGCTGCGCGAGGATCTTGCGGAAGGCGAGCACGGATTTGGCGTGCACGTGGCGCGCTGAGCCGCAGGCCGCCAAACCGCAGCGGCGCGCTGCCGCATTATTCAAACAGCCAGCGCCCCGCCTGCGCTGACGCAATCAGCATGCCCAGCGTGAAATCCGGTACTACCGGCACTTCACGCTTGTTGAACGGGTTGAGGATTTGCGCCAGCGACGGTTCGTCCGGGTAGTAGGTTTCAATAGCGAAATTCGCGCGATCGACCGCGAACTCGCTGAAAAACTCCTCCATCAGCGCGGCGGCTTCGTCGCGCTCGAAGTTGAGATCGCTGTCGATATCAATCTGCGGCGTGAGCGTTTTCTGCTTGAACAGATATACGCCGTCATAGCGCCGCACCAGTTCATAGATACGCTGTTCGAGTTGCTCTGTCATCGTCGCCTCTTCGCCTGTGCTGGTAGGATCGCAGGGCATTTTGCCATGCCTTGCCTTCTTCGCCTAAGCATTAACGTGCGGCGCTGAGAACCTCGATAGCCGTCTGCTGAAAACGGGCAAATGCTTCCTCCCAGGAAGCCGGAGGCTGGCCGTAAACCATGGGCACAACGAATTGCTGATAGCGCTGGCGGTGAACAGGATTCTCTGCCAGCTCTTCTAAACCCATTCTGAGTTCTGCAATTGGGGAGGAGCAGAATTCGGGATATTGAATACCATACCCCTCGATATCCTCTTTAATACACTGACGCACATGCGCCTGTAGCCGCGCTAAATCAATCTCATGGGTGCTGGCAATGCAAAAATTATCGTACACATGCCGTACTAAAGATGCATCGTCTTCCCGTTGCGGCCTTCTGATGTGTGCCGCAGTGCGGCGCATCATGGACACCAGCTTTTCCGCCTGGGTAGCGAGCACTGTTGCACAGGGAAAACCCGGCACCGTAACGCCTTGTTGTGTCAGGGCAGTGACAAGCGACTGAATATCACGTTTTTCAGGCGGTTCAAGTAACGTCGCCTCAATGATTTCCAACTTAATGAAGGGTCTCAGGCATGGCACCTGAGCGTATTTCTGCGGATAACGAATGGGAAGTTCACTATAGCGATACTCATCGCGAATAGTTTTAGGCTGCGCCTCATCAAAACGAAAAAATGCTGAAGCAGCAATGGTTTCTGTTATTTCGGCGATGATGTGTTTACGAATGGCTTTGCGCTGCGTGCGTGAGTTTTTATCAAAGAAATCGGCGACGGGAACAAGCTTGATATCCACATCCTCAGACATGCGGTTAAGCGCAATACCCGCCTTAGATAAAGCGGTTCCACCACAAAATACCAGCTGATGGCTCCCGAAGTTCAAAGGCTGTAACAGCCGCAGCAATTCAACAATATAGAAATCCTTTTCCACGATAGCGACAGATTCGATGCCTAATGCATCGGCTACATCAGGAAATAACGTTATGAGATCATCCATTTAACTTACTGCTTCCTACTGACAAGGTGCGTTTAAAACGTGGCGACGTTTTGATCTGCATGGATGCAGGAATCTGCGTGGTTTTCCCACTGTTATAGGCATCCGACGCGCCAACCAGACGATAATCAACCTTCAGACGTTCGAGCGTCTCGATGACAACGGCAGCAGAACCACCGGGTGCAGCAGGCATTATCTTGCCCGTAATCGCGTTCTTTCTTGCTTTGGTGTACACGCCATAGCCAACCTTAAGCAGCTGGCCTTCGTTCACCAGTTCCCGCAGTACACGGCCAATCTGGTCGTAACCGGCAAGATCGTTGAAGTCATCACGCGTGAAAACATAACGCTTAGAGCGTTTCAGCCGTGACTGCATGCGCGCTTTAATAGTCATGTTGCGCCCTCTCTGTTCATTTTTGCATCATAGCAAACATACGACATTATGGAAAGCAAACATACGACATCAAGTCTCCTACAAGCCTTGCTATCAGCGGGTTTCAGCGTAATTAAGGTTTCAGGTTAGCAGACAGTGTTACTGTATGAAGTCATTCCCGATGACCTTCGCCATCGGGATTCCTCATCATTTAAGCGGCAGATAGATATCCGTCAGCAATTCGTGTTCCGCCACTTCATGCACGAAGTTGTGATAGTGGAAGAACAGCGGGAAATCGCGCAGCTCTTCACCGCTGGCCGGCAACCATTCGCTGTAGAGCGATCGCGCCAGCTCGGTCAGCGCGCTGTGCGAGCCGTGATGACGCAGCACTGCGCAGCGTCCGCCGGGAATGGTGCTGTTAACGACACCAAAGGCGTTGTCTTCGCTAATCGGTGTGGTCACCGAACCGCAGAGGTGATACTGAAAATCCCCGGCTGGCGTGCTGGCAGGATCGTGCGGCGCGACGCCGAACGTCTGGCTGCTGCGCACCGGCGACGCTCCGCTGCTTTTGCGCCAGGCAATAAACTGCGCCGCCGTTTCGTTGATGCGCTGCGGATCGCCGTGATAGGTGAGCATCGCCACCGGTGTGGTGGGAAACATTTTAATCTCAACTGACATACTCTCTCTCCGTTTGACGGGTGGCTGAGGCATGCGCTGATGCCAGGTAATCCACACCGGCTGCTGACGAAACTCACTCGGCGTCACGTCAAATACCTGTTTAAAGGCGCGACTGAATGATTCGGCATGCTGAAAACCGGCATCGAGCGCAATCTCAATGATTTTCTCGTGCGGATTGAATGCCAGCCGGTACGACGCCCGTTTGAGCCGCATCAACTGGATGTAACGCCCCGGAGGCATGCCGCACCAGGCGCTGAACTGGCGGTGAAAGTGGTACGGCGAAAAGTGCGCCACTTCACTCAGTTGCTCCAGCAGCAGCGCTTCATCAAGATGGCGTTCGATGTAGTCGAACACTTTGTCAAAGCGCTTGCGGTAGGTCTCGCGGTGGTCGTTTTTGTTTACTGGCATAGCATCCTCTCTGGGGAATGAGTATGCCCTTGTGGCTGGGAGTGGGCCTGATGGATCTTGCGGAGTTTTGAGGGAGAGTAAAGGGCGATGATGGTTTTTGCTGTGAATGGGCGGGGATGATTATGCGTTTATGTTGCGCGGTTATTTGAGGCCTGGCAGATTTGGGCTCCATGCTTTTAAGCTACTTAAAATTTGCCTCTCAGGCTTCTTTGAGATCATATAGCCAGCGCCCTGCTTTTGCTGATTCAATTAACATCTGAAGCGTTAACGGCTTCGGCGCTTGATCTGAGATTCTCTGTGATTTAGGGCGAAGAAAGTTTGGTATCAGACCTTTTTCATAAGGCCAGTATGTCAGGAAGTCAAAACCACGGTTATCAACGTCGAAACGCTGAAAATAGTCTTGCATAATTTCATCACCGGTTTCCCGCGCCCAGGGATATGGACCGGTGTTCAGACTGGTTTTATAGCTCAATTCGGGTTGGGTTCTGGAGAAGAGTGGCCTGGCATTGTAATTTTCCTGATACCACTTCAGTACTGCAATTTCGATATCGCTTACCATAATAGATCATCCTTTCTTGCTATGGTGTTGTAAGTACGAAGCGAGTTTAAGCTTATACGCATAACGTCATTCATGACAAATGCAATACCTAAAATAGGTATCCAGCGACCGGCAAAAGCGCCCAGACTAGTTACGTAGCTAAAACGTAGATGTCTGATACTCTCATTAATTAGAGAAGGCCAGCGATTAACTCGAAACTTTAACCAGTACTTGGGAATTCATTAAAGATAAATATCCCCTCCAACCTCTGGAAAAGATCGTTTATCATCACAAATAAATTTATCACTTTTTTAAATTATCTTGCAACCATAAACACAATTAAGGATTTCAATGCTCATGCAATCACTAATAGCTGTGATTAAAATAAAAAAACGCATTCAAAAAAACCAAGTTATAAAAAGCATTCCCACACATGTAAAAACCACTTAGAAAGAGAGACGATTTAATAGCCTCGAAATTTCACAGCCTGAAATTAATAGTAAAGGAATCTGCAATCAATTACCATTCCCACCGTTCAAATGCTAAGGGCATTTTATTTAACAAATCTCGCCGCTCGCGCCAGTTAGGGATCAAGCGGTCCATATGTAGACGGAAACGCTCGTTGTGATGACGCTCCAGTAGATGAACCAGTTCATGCACCAGAATATACTCCAGACACTCAGGTGGTTTCTTAACCAGTTCCAGATTGAGCCAGACTCGCTTTGTGGTGGTATTACAGGTGCCCCAAAAGGTTTTCATCTTTTTTATGCCCCAGAACGTCGGGGAAACGCCGGTTCTGTCCTGCCATTCGGGTAGTAATTTAGCGACCTGCCGTTTCAGCTCATGCCGATAAAAATCGGTTAATACCAGCCCCTTATTTTCATTGCTGGTTCCCGGCTGAACATAAAGCTGGAGTTTATTATTTCCCGCAATTTTCACCTCATGACGTCCCTGACGCTCGATCACAAACAAGCGATATTTACGACCCCAAAGATAGTGGCATTCTCCGCTGACCATCTCCCGCTCTGACTGGCGTGGCTGTCTGGCGAAATCCTGCTGTTGTTTTCGGATCCAGCGAAAGCGGGAAGCGACCGCCATTCGTATCGCCGTTTCTGTCATGTGTTCCGGGGCTGAAACGCGGACTTTGCCGTCAGGCGGCAGGACGCTGATATGCAAGTTCTTAATCGCTTTACGATTGATCTGTAAGCGCAGCGTGCCTATCTGCATGACCGGCATCAGTGGTATTCCTTTTGCTTGCGGGCAAGCTCAAGAACGTCATCAATATTGACGTTATAACTGGCGGTTTCTTCGCGCAGTGCACGGGCAAGTTCTCGTTCCTTAAAACGATCGCCAATCCACTCCGCTTTTTTGGTATAGCGGATTGTCGTATCAATACGGGTTGCCAGCACCTCGTCATGACCGAAGTTATCATAAAACGCGCGCTTTGCCTGCGTATCCATTGTTTCAGGATAGGATGCTCCGTTGGTTTGTTCTGGGCGTATGACCTGCTTGCTCAAATCCCGGATACGTTCCAGATACTGCTGATAATCAAGCGCATTCTGGCGGCGTAGGGTAATTAGCTCATCCAGCAACAGCGACATGCGCCCGTAGTATTTCGGGTTAACCGGGTTTTCATCCACGATAGTTTTTCGCACGTTGTTCTCGATGGTTTCCGCCATCGCATCCTGATTGTTGCGGATCTCGTCCGGCAGAGCCGCGGTTGCTGCTGCGCCTTTTTCAACAATCAGCTCAATCAGGCTTAACTCTTCGAAATCCATAAGCACTTCGCTACCGTCGGCGCGAACGTACATATCCAGCAGGTGGCGCATGGCGGGCTCAAAGCGCTTCATGTCCAGCAGATCGCCGCTGGTCAGTTTAATGTCGTAGCGCAGTCTCTCGAATTTAGCGACTTCGGCTCGGATGCTTTCCACTTCTTCATCGGTATAACCAGCTTCCTGCATTTCATTTGCCAGGTTGGCGTAAGCACGCAGCAGGCGGGCGACATTCTGATAGAACGACAGGCGCAGCGCCTCTTTTTCGCCTAATATCGTCTGGTTTTCCCCTGACTGGCCGCAGAAATAGTGCTGATAGTCCTGCAATTCGCGCGGTGCCCTGACGGGTTCACATAGGCTGCGAACTACCTCTAGCGCGCTGTCGAGATCCAGCTTTGCCTGCTCCAGACGATTTTTCAGCAGGCCATCAACATCATCCCGATCGTAATCGTCAAACGCGTCCGTGGTGTAATCGGTTATCGCTTTATCCAGAGATCGGAACAGATCTTTATAATCGATAATATAGCCGTATTCTTTATCTTCACCGTCCAGCCGGTTTACCCGACAAATCGCCTGAAACAGCGTATGGTCTGTCATGGTTTTATCAATATAAAGATAGGTAGCAGACGGTGCATCAAAGCCGGTTAGCAGCTTATCCACCACGATAAGCAAACGCATTTGCCCCGGTTCATTGATAAAGCGTTGCTTAACGTCTCGCTCGAATTCGGCGATACGACCAGCAATCTTCTCTTCGCTTTGTTCAAAATAGTCAGCCAGCATTTTGCGATAGGTCGAGAATTTGTAAAGTTTCTCGGTCAGGCCCGCGCCTGTTTCTTCACCTTTGATACTGGCAGCATCGGGACGGAAGCTGGTTACAATAGCCACTTTTCCAGCCAGATCTGTCTGGCTAAACATCTCGTAAACCTTACAAGCCTGATACACACTACTGCATACCAGCATAGCGTTGCCGCGCCCGTCCATCAGCCGCGGGCGGGTATCCATATCCAACAAAATATCATTAACTATCTGCTCCAGCCGTGACTTGCTGGAAAGCAGTTTCTGCATTGAGCCCCACTTCTGTTTAAGCTGGGTTTTGGCTAAGTTCGACAGGCCACGCGTTTTGGCTTCAAACCAGTCATCGACCTTTTTCTCAGACGTCAGATACTGGTCAATATCGCGTGCCTCATAGCGTAGATCCAGCACCACCCCGTCGGCCACAGCCTCATCAAACTTGTAGGTGTGGATATAAGGGCCGAACACCTCCACTGATTTCTTTTTATCTTTCTTCATCAGTGGCGTACCGGTAAAACCGATGAACAAAGCTTCCGGAAGAATGGCGGTCATCGCGTTATGCAACTTGCCGGACTGCGTGCGGTGGCACTCATCCACGAAGACAAACAAGTCGCCTTTGGCCCGGAACGTTTTCGTCAGAGATTGTTGCAAATCGGTGATGAAGTCGTCAGTTGCGGCAGCGTCTTCCGCCTCGCTACGACGACCAAACTTATGCACCAAAGAGCAGATGAGCCACGGGTTCGGATGGTTAAGCGTCGCAATAAGGTCGTTGCCGCTAGAGGAGCGATAAATCTCTTCATCCACACCCATAAACACGCTTTCGATCTGTTCATCCAGCTCGGTGCGGTCGGTCACAATCAGCACGCGTGAATTCGGCACATTTTCGCGGATCCACTTCGCCAGCCAGACCATCGTCAGGCTTTTACCCGATCCCTGCGTGTGCCAGATAATCCCGCCTTCACGACGGGCAATATGCTGTTTAGCTGCCTCGACGCCAAAGAACTGATTATGGCGACAGAGTTTTTTCACCCCAGCGTCAAAGGCCATGTAGTTATGGACGATATCCAGCAGCCTTGATTTGCTGCAAAGGCGGCTTAAATGAAAGTCGAGTTTATGCGTGTATGCGCCGGTGTTCTCTTCTTTCCACTCCAGATAATATTTTTCCGGCGTTTCAATGGTGCCGTAGCGCAGCCCCTGCGTATCGTTACCTGCCATCACCAGTTGCATGGTGGTAAAGAAATTGCGGATAAAGGTTTTCTTCTGATTGTCGAGATTCTGCCGGATGCCTTCGCTAACGTGGACTGATGAGCGTTTAAGTTCAATAACGCCCAGCGCGATGCCGTTAACGTACAGCACCAGATCCGGGCGTTTGCTGTACACGCCTTTTACCGTCACCTCGTCGGCGATGGCGAAATCATTAGCTTCAGGATTTTCCCAGTCAATCAGCCACACGGTCTGATTCTGCTCGCCCGCGCCTTCCTTTTCCTTCACGCCGTAACGCAGCAGGCGATAGACCTCTTTATTGGCGTAATACAGCTTCTTACCTTCGCCCAGCGCGGCGGCGGAATCCAGCTGCCGAAGTGTGCGGGTAACCAGCGTATCGCTGACGCCGCGCCGCTTCAGCCATGCGCTCAGTATGTCCGTGTCGATATTGCTGTCACCGGCATATCCTGCGCTGCGGCCCAGATAGCGGTATCCTAAATCCTTAACAAAAAACTGAATCAAACGCTGCTGTGTGGCGCGTTCGCGCTGGCCGATAGTACTCAAAGGGCGCTCTCCCTAGATGTTCAGCAATGGAACTCCATGACGCGGTTAATGGCGAATTGAAGATGATTATCATCGAAGAGCTTCATCTTACGGCTGGCCCAGCGTTCACCTGCAGGCCATTGGTGAAGCCCCTCTTTTACGGAATCCAGCGTGGGCAGGCATTCTCCTCGTGTCAGCAACCAGTCAACGGTCGCCAGCAGCTCCAGACCAAACGGTGATTCAAAGCCGTCAATCAACTGACTGACCTGCTCAAGCGCCGGTAGCCACTCTTTGGCCTCAATGTTCAGCCAGAGGTTGACGTGTTCTTTTTCCCGATCGTTAAACCAGATTACGTCCAGCGGCTGGCTGTCTGGGATGCGTTTCTCGGCTTTCAGATAGGTGCCGTCCAGCGCATTAAGCAGATGGTTCAGGTTGGGAGAGAAAGGACCGTAATTGTGCGCCTCAAAGCGCAGCTTTAACACGTCCTCCTGCTGGTGCAGTTCAATAGCACGTTGTAACAGCCATGCCAGCTTCTGGATTTCCAGCAGGCTGCACTCCATGCCCAGCACCCAGTAGCGGCGCACTAGTTCAGCGATCATCGCTCTAGCGGGTGTGAGCTTTTTTACGCCGGTGCTCTTGGCGACGTTCTGATATTTTTCGGTGGGCTCATAAATCAGGATTTCTGTGCCCGGGAGATCGCCCAGCGCAGATTCAATCCGCGCCCGGACGTCCGGCCAGTTCAGTCCGCCGTTGCCCGCGCCCAGCGGGGGAATGGCGATGGACTTCACTTTCTCTTCGATCAAAAAGCGGCGCAGGTCCTGCAAGCCATTTTCAATCCACTCCATGCGGGAGTCGGCGCGCCAGTGCTGCTTGGTGGGGAAGTTGACAATCCAGCGTGGCCCCATCAGTTCGCCGGTTTCGGTAATAAACATCTTGCCGGTCATGACCTGCTTTTGCTTGCAGGCGAGGGCATAGGCTTTCATATTGTCGGGGAAGCGCTCTTTGAACATCAGCGCGATGCCTTTACCCATGACACCGACGGTATTAACCGTATTCACCAGTGCTTCCACGGGCGCGTCCAGTAAATTGCCTTGTGTAAATGTCATCATGAGAAGTACCACCCGGCCCGTGCGTGTACGGGCATTGACAGATTGCGTTGCGACAGCCATTGCTCTAATTGTAACCTGACGCCATCGTTGTAACAAATCATCCCGCCCAGCAGTGAGATTGGGCAGTGCTTCCAGATTAACGCCTCAGCCTGATAGCGTTCGAACTTGCCAAGATCGTCCTGATCGCGACGGAAATCCCGTGCTTGTAAGATTGGCCAGTCGATCCGATGCAGGTTGTTTAGATCGGTATAGTAATTCGCCAGATTATAGTAGGCGTGGCTGTCGGTAAACACGAAGGGGACGTTCTGCGCCGCCACGTGTCGCAGGCTGCTGACCAGAATGACGATTTCCTCGTTGGGGCGCTGCGTAATGCCGCCGCGCCCGCTGTGGATATTCATCAGCATCGGCGAGAAGGGGGTAAAGTAAAACGGCACATAGTCATGCAGCGTTCCGCCCGTCCCGGCAGGCACCGGATGCCCGGCGCGTTTGTCGATAAGCTCCGGGTTGCCGATATTGATCCAGTTTTCCGCCTGCACCGGACTGTTGCCGCAGTGCAGGCCGTTGTCCAGTATCCACGGGATATTGTCCCGATGGACAATGCGCCAGATCAGGACTTTTTCCGGGTTGAGGTTGGCGCTATAGTCATAAGCCATGTACTTTCCCTTTTATATTAAGCGGGTTTTCCCGGTTAACAGTTCCTGCATCATCCCCTGTTTTAGCTGGCGGGTTTTGTCCAGACGCTGTTGCAGGGTCTGAATGTCCTTGTCCATATCGGAGAGGATGGCGGTAATGGCGGTTTGTTCTTTTTTATCAGTTGGTAAGAACAACGGTATTTTTTTGATTAAACCCGCCGTATAGCTTAATTGTTTTGTCCCCTGACAGTATTTAAATGCCAAGGTATCACCATTGTAAACATACCAGTGATAAAGAAAGTTACTATCCAGCTTATTATTGGGATAGATAGCCATACATGACTGATTTGTAGCAGAAGGTTTACCGACAATTCCGCAAGCGCCGCGTGTTCCTGCGGCTTCAAGACCTGTTATCGCCATCAGGAATGTTCCTGCTGGATGAATTTTTAGATTTGTATCTTTAATAGCACTGTCACTAATTTTCTCTATTGTGTCATTAATAACACAATAATTAGTCAAATCCATTTTAAAACAAGACACGACTATTGTACATTAAAAAACTCGGAGATTGTTAGAGAAATGTTTTCAATGACCTTCAATGGATACAGTATTAGCCAATCAGTTCCTGTATCGTGAACAATAAGTCTATTTCTAGATGTCCCAACCGTAATGCAGGAACAGAGTATTGCTATTTCAAAGTAATGCAATGCCAGATCCATGAATAAGATAGGAAGCGCCGTTGCAATTGGCACAACATGCACCGGCTGCAATCCTCTAGACCTGCCTCATACAAGACTAATACGATCGGCATCCGATTAGAACTACTTTAGGACTCGGGTGCGAGACCTGATCCTAGCCTCTGTTAATAATACACAAGTTGAGTAGCCGGTTCGTTAATGCTCCAGAAGGCTATCAATAACAGATGGCGCTGTCCTCTCCCGTCAGCCATCACTGCCAGCTCTGTCTTGGGGAGTGTCTTAGGGAGCATCCTTTATAAGGTCCTCCGGGCCGGATATTAAAGTTAACAGGTAACAAGAACGAATCGGGCAGCTAATTTATTTAATTTTCTACAAGGTCTGACAAATAAAATTCGTTTTTAATTATTTATAGATATTCAGAACTTTATAGTTAAATATATAAATAAAGTTAATTTGCAGAATATGGTTAAAATGACGTCAGGAATGACGTCAATAA